>NZ_JBSRLA010000060.1:0-22516 GCF_055149105.1 Desulfosalsimonas sp.
AATGACAGCGGTGAAGAAAGTGCTTTCCCCGGAGCAGATCAAGCGCGGCGGTTCACAGCATGCAACCGACAAGGCCATGAGCCGGTATCTTATGGCGCACTCCGACGACCAGGCGGTTTACCAGGGCTCACTAAAAGAGCTTTGGGAAAAGGCGTCTGAGAAGAAGAAAGCCGAGGTTATAAAGATTGATAAGGCGAAATAAGGGCTGGACCCGGGTGGACACCAAATGGACACCGAAAAGCGTCCATTTTAAAAATGCAAGTTGCTGATTTTACAAGGGAAGAATGGAGGCGGCACCCGGATTCGAACCGGGGAATAAAGGCTTTGCAGGCCTCTGCCTTACCACTTGGCTATGCCGCCTAAAAAATCAGAGCCCAAAAATAAAAATGGAGCGGGAAACGAGATTCGAACTCGCGACTTCAACCTTGGCAAGGTTGCACTCTACCACTGAGTTATTCCCGCTCATCGAAATTGTGACCCCACTAATAAGGGGTTTTAATTTTCTTGTCAACAAAAAATTGCGTTCCCATCCATGACGGGATTTTTCACGCCTTGCCCTGCCCGGAGCCTTCGTATATATACTTCCAGAAACGTATGAAATAATCAGCACCGGACCAGATGGTAATCACAAGGGCGATCCAGAACAAAGGCATGCCAACTGCCTGAAAATCAAGCCCGAAGTAGACATAATGGATCAGCAGGGGGATCACTGCGGCAATCTGGAAACCGGTCTTGTATTTGCCCAGCATGGAAGCCGACACGTCCTGGCCGTGTTCGGCAATCACGTTTCGAAGGCCGGTGATGGCAAGCTCCCGGCCGAGGATGATACACACGGCCCAGGCCGGCACCCGGCCAAGGGCCACGAGCATGATAAACGCAGAGGAAATCAGCAACTTGTCTGCCAGGGGGTCGAGCACCTTGCCCATACTCGAAACCAGGCCGTATCTGCGGGCCACATACCCGTCAAAATAATCCGTGATTGCGGCTGCCGAAAACACCAGGGCGGCCAAAATACCGCAGATGCGGTTGTCAAAAAGCATCAGCAGGATCAACAGGGGTACGGCCGCCACCCGAAACAAGGTCAGGCTGTTGGGGTGGCCCAGAATCCGGACGGAAAATAACCGGGGTTTTTCGTTCATGATCGTCCCTTTGGCTGCGGGCAGCCGGAGCGCAAAACGCAGGCCGGCTGCCCCGGTTTGGACTCTTACTTTTTGGCCTTTTCCCAGTCGTTGAGAAACGCCTCAATACCTTTGTCCGTTAGCGGATGGGCGGCCAGTTTTTTGAGCACGGAAAACGGAATCGTGGAAATATCCGCCCCGATCAAAGCCGATTCCAGCACGTGCAGGGGATTTCGAATGCTGGCCACGATCACCTCGGTCTGATACCCGTAATTTTCATAAATGCTCACAATCTGCTCAACCAGGTCCATGCCTTCCTGGGACAGGTCATCTAACCGGCCCACAAAAGGGCTCACATAACTGGCCCCGGCTTTTGCGGCCATCAGCGCCTGAAGAGGGGAAAATACAAGGGTCACGTTGGTACGGATGCCCTCTCCGGCCAGGGTGCGCACGGCTTTCATGCCTTCAATGGTCATGGGAATTTTCACAACAATATTTTTGTGAATCTTTGCCAGGTCGCGTGCCTCGGCAATCATGCCTTCAGCATCCAGACTCACGGCCTCGGCGCTGATGGGGCCGTCCACGATTTCGCAGATTTCGTTTATGATCTGTTTAAAATCCCGGCCTTCTTTGGCAATGAGGCTGGGATTGGTGGTCACGCCGTCAACCATTCCCATTTCATTGGCTTCACGGATTTCGTCAACATTGGCTGTATCAATAAAAAATTTCATCAAAAACTCCTTAATTCCAGGTTCAGGTTGTAAGGTTTAAAATTTAACCGCTTACAGTCCTGGTCAGCTATGGCCGGGTCCGCAAGCAGATCCCGGACCGAACGGCCCAGTTTCGGGTGTATCAGCTCCGGGGCAATGTCGGCAAGGGGGCGCAGCACAAAGGCCCTTTGGTGCATTCGCGGATGCGGCACCACCAGATCCGGGGTATGAATGATTTCATTTTTGTAAAAAATCAGATCCAGATCCAGCACCCTGGGGCCGAACCGGATTGTGCCCCGGTCCCGCCCTGCCCTGTTTTCCGCTTCTTTTAATCGCGCCAGCAACTGCTCCGGATCCAGCCCGGTTTCCACGCCAAACACCGCGTTGACAAACCACGGCTGATCGTCATAGCCCATGGGCGCAGTCTCATAATAGAAGGAATGGGCAAAAATCCGTATATCCGGGTTTCCCGAAAGCATTTCCGCGCCCTGCCGGCAGGCGGCCTCCCGGTCGCCGAGATTGGCGCCCACTGCAATATAGGCGGTCTTGTTTTCTGTAAGCGGCGAAATATTCATGAATCACTGTTTGATCCGGGGTCAAACACCACAGCCGATGACGGCTCACCCAATGCGCCTTTTTCCCCGAAACTCACCACCCGATAGCGCTGGACCATATCCGGCTGCACTGCATCGGCAAACCGCCATGTTTCTCTCTTTATGCGGCCCTCCTGGAAATTGATCCGCTCCACCCGCTCAAAGCGCACCGGACATCCCGGGCAATCCTCTTTTACAGATGTCATGGCCCTTTCCACGTAAAATCCCGCAGGCTGTGCAAAATCTTTTTGCCAGCCTCCGGGCAGCTGCCAGGTTAATACCAGCATGCTGTCTTTCCGCACAAGACGCAGATCGCTTGCCGGGACCGGCTGCAGAGCCGCAGGCGGCTTTGGCGGCCCCTTTTTGCCGCAGGAAACGGCAAACAGCATAAGGATTGCAGCCAGCAAAACAGCTGTTTTCCATCCTGTAAACATTGCTCTCTGATGGCCTGGTGTCATTTTTATGCTCCCGGGATTTCAGATAACGAACTGACCAGTTGTTTTCTGGCCCGGGCAATGGCAGCCGATACATTGGCGCCGGCCGTGCCGCCGTAAACCTTTCTTCTGTCGATCATCCGGGCAACAGACATGGCCGCATACACATCTTCCTCAATGCCCGGATCAAACTGCTGCAGTTCCTGCAGACTCAGCTCGTGGAGTTCCTTTCCGCAATCCAGGGCATAGGCCACGGCCTTTCCCACGCAGGAATGGGCCTGGCGAAAAGCCATGCCCTTTGCCACCAGGTAGTCGGCCAGATCGGTTGCGTTTTGAAACCCGCTGTTGGCCGCTTTTTCGGTCACTTCCGGGTTGACCCGGATATTGGGAATCATCCGGGTATAGATATCCAGACAGGCCTTCAGGGTGTCAACAATTTCCATCAGAGGCACTTTGTCTTCCTGCATGTCCCGGTTATAGGCCAGGGGCAAGGATTTCATCAACGTCAGCAAATTGACCAGGTTGCCCGTGACCCGGCCTGTGCGTCCCCGGACAAGCTCAGGGATGTCCGGGTTTTTCTTCTGGGGCATGATGCTGCTGCCGGTGCAGAATGAATCCGGAAGCTCCACGAACCGGAATTCGGCGGAAGACCACAACACCAGCTCCTCGGACAGGCGGGACAAATGCGTCATGCAGATGCTGGCCGCAGCGGCAAACTCCAGCATGAAATCCCGGTCAGATACCGCGTCCATGCTGTTTTCGGAAATCTTTGAAAACCCGAGCAGGCCGGCTGTGTAGGCCCGGTCCAGATCATAGGTGGTTCCGGCAAGCGCCGCACTGCCAAGGGGCATGACATCCATCCGGTCCAGGGCGCCGGCAAACCGGCCGAAATCCCGGGCAAGCATTTCATAATAAGCCATCACGTGATGGGCAAACAAAACCGGCTGAGCCCGCTGCAAATGGGTATATCCGGGCATGACCACATGGATGTTGGCTTCTGCCAGATCCACCAGCGCAGTTCGAAAATCCTTGAGCTGGACAAGAATGCCCCGGGTTTCAGCCTTGAGATAGAGCCGCTCGTCCACGGCAATCTGATCGTTTCGGCTCCGGCCGGTGTGCAGTTTCCGGGAAAGATCGCCCACATGGGCCGAAAGCCGGTCTTCCACATGCATGTGAATGTCTTCGAGCCGGTCGCAAAACGCCATTTCGCCCCTGGCGATTTCCTGGCGGACCTTTTCCAGACCCTCTTCCAGATCCACGGCCTCCTGCCGGGTTAAAATTTTTGCCCGGGCCAGGGTTCTGCAATGGGCAATGCTGCCGTCAATATCATAGTTGTACAGCCGTCGGTCCACGTCAATGGATGCGGTAAAGGCCTCCACGGCCTTGTCTGTGGGCTCGGAAAACCGGCCGTCCCAGGGTTTGAGGCTCATGACCGAATCTATGCCCCCTGTTTTTCCATGAGTTTGCGAATCCGCAGCCGCAGAGAGTTTAAGCGAATAAAACCCTCGGCGTCCTTTTGATGATAAACCGTGTCGTCCTCAAACGTGGCAAAGTCCTCGCTGTAAAGGGAATGCGCGGATTTTCGGCCCAGCACCCGGCAGTTCCCCTTGTAGAGTTCCAGACGCACCACGCCGGATACGTTTTTCTGGGTCTCATCAATCATGGTTTGCAGCAGTTCCCGCTCCGGGGCAAACCAGAATCCGTTATAGACCATCTCCGCATACCTGGGAATAAGGGAATCGCGCAAATGCATGACCTCCCGGTCCATGGTGATCGACTCCATGGCCATGTGGGCGCTGCGCAGGATGGTGCCCCCGGGGGTTTCATACACGCCCCTGGATTTCATGCCCACAAAACGGTTTTCCACGATATCAGCCCGGCCGATGCCGTTTTGCCCGCCCCGGCGGTTTAACTCCGCAAGCAGCCGGGCCGGGGACAGGTTTTGACCGTCAATTGCAACCGGGTCGCCGTTTTCAAAGGTGATGTCCATGATTTCGGCTTTGTCCGGGGCGTTTTGCGGCGATACAGTGAGCACGAACATGTCTTCGGGCGGCGGGTTCCAGGGGTCTTCCAGGATTCCGCCCTCATAGCTGATGTGCAGCAGGTTGCGGTCCGTGCTGTAGGGCTTTTCCTTTGTGGAGGTCACGGCAATGCCGTGTTTTTCCGCAAACGCCATCAGGGCGGTGCGGGAGTTGAGATCCCATTCCCGCCAGGGGGCCACCACCCGGATGGACGGATCAATGGCGTAATAGCTCAGCTCAAAGCGCACCTGATCGTTTCCCTTGCCGGTGGCACCGTGGCTGACGGCCTCGGCGTTTTGCTCTTTTGCGATTTCCATCTGGCGCTTGGCTATCAAGGGTCGAGCCAGTGAGGTGCCCAGCAGGTACTGGCCCTCGTAGATGGCATTGGCCCGGAAGGCCGGAAACACGTAATCGCGCACAAACTCTTCTTTCAGATCGTCGATATAAACCGCAGAAGCCCCGGTTTTTCTGGCTTTTTCATCAATGGGGTCGAGTTCCTCGCCCTGGCCGATGTCTGCGGCAAAAGCAATGACCTCGCAATCATAGGTTTCAGCCAGCCATTTTAAAATCACCGATGTGTCCAGGCCGCCGGAATAGGCCAAAACAACCTTGTTGATCTTTTTTTCCAAAATATTTTCTCCTGTTATCTCCTGATGAACCCGTAAGTTCAGAATCTTCTATAACCGACAAATAATAAAAAAAATAATGTCTTGATTTTACTTAACACTTAATCACTTAAAACTTAACACTGCCTGTAAAAAAGACTTTTTACAGGCGTATCATTTCCTGTGCTGCAAAAAAAGCGGGTATCACCTACCGGTTGATCAATGTTTCCAGGATCGCCTTGTGCATGTGAAGCTTGTTTTCCGCCTGATCCCATACCACAGACTGCGGGCCTTCAAAGACCTCCTCCGTGATTTCCTCATTCTTGTGGGCCGGCAGGCAGTGCATGACAATGGCATCTTTTTTGGCCCTGGCCATGAGCCCGGAATTGACCTGAAAGGGCGCAAACACGGCTTGTCTTGCCGCGGCCTGATCTTCCTGGCCCATGCTGGCCCACACGTCCGTGTTGATCACATCCGCACCGGATGCGGCTTCTTGCGGGTCGTGGATTACCCGGACAGGGGCTTTGTTCCCGGCGCCTTTGACCACGGCCGGATCGGGCATATAATTTTGCGGGCAGGCCAGTACCAGTTCGAATCCGAGAATGGCCGCGGCATTGATCCAGGAATGGGCCATGTTGTTGCCATCCCCGATCCAGGCGATTTTCAGCCCCTGAAACCGGCCCTTGTATTCCAGCACCGTGAGCAGATCGCTTAACACCTGGCAGGGATGATACAGGTCAGTAAGGGCGTTGATGACCGGAATGGCGGCCGTACGGGCAAACTCGGCCTGCATGTCCTGGGAATAGGTGCGCAGCACCAGGGCATCCAGGTAGCGTTCCAACACCCTTGCCGTATCGGCAACAGGCTCGTTTCTGGCCAGCTGGGTATCGGCCGAGCTGATAAACAAAGACGTTCCCCCGAGCTGGGCAGCTGCGGCCTGAAAGGAAATCCGGGTCCGGGTGGAGGCTTTTTCAAAAATCAGGCCCACGGTTTTGCCGATCAGCGACCAGTCCTGAATCCCCTTTTTATGCCGTTTTTTGAGCTGCCTGGCCCGGGACAGCAGCAGGTCCATGTCTGCCGCATCCAGGTCCGTCAGGGTCAATAGGTCTTTTTTCAAATCATTTTCCTCTAGCAGGTTTCAGTTGTACCGGTGCCGGCAAAAATATCGTCCAGGCATGCCACAAGCCGGTCCACCTCTTCTGCGGTAATAACCAAAGGCGGTACAAACCGCAGGACGTTTTCCTGGGTGCAGTTGATCAAAAGCCCCTTTTCCATGCAGGCCTCCACAACAGGGGCACCTTTTTGCGAAAGCTTCATGCCCAGCATCAGGCCCACCCCCCGAACCTCCTCGACAACCGGATGCCGCTCTTTTAGCCACAGCAAGCGGGACTTGAAGTAATCGCCGACCTTTTGACAGTGCTCAAGGATGTTTTCAGCTTCAATGATCTTTAGCACCTCCAGGGCTGCCGCAGTGATCACGGGCGTGCCGCCAAAGGTGGATGCATGGGCTCCGGGCGTGAATGCGGCAGCGGCTTGTTCCGTGGCCAGCATGGCGCCGATGGGCAGGCCGTTTCCCAGGGCCTTGGCAAGGGTCATGATATCGGGCTGCACATCAAAATGCTCGTGAGCGAACAATTTTCCGGTTCTGCCGATGCCGGTCTGGATCTCATCGAAAATCAGCATGATCCCCTTTTCATCACAGAGCCGGCGCACGTCCCTGAGATACCGGGGGTCGGCGCAGCGTATCCCCCCCTCGCCCTGGACCGGTTCCAGGAGAACGGCACAGGTTTTGTCCGTCACAGCGGCCGCGAGCTGCTCCATATCATTGAAGGGCACGAAATCAAATCCTTCCAGTATCGGCTCAAAGCCCTCGCGCACCTTTTTCTGGCCCGTGGCCGAAAGCGTCGCAAACGTGCGGCCGTGAAAGGACTGGTCCATGGTCACAATCCGCCAGCGGTTGTAATCGCCCTGGTCAAAAAAGGTTTTGCGGGCAAGCTTGATGGCGGCTTCATTGGCCTCTGCCCCGGAGTTGCAGAAAAACACCCGGTCGGCAAAACATCGTCCCACAAGCCATTCCGCCAGCTCCACCTGGGGGACGGTATAAAACAGGTTGGATACATGAAACAGTTTGTCCGCCTGCCGGGCAAGGGCCCGGGAAATCTCCGGGTTGGCGTGGCCCAGGTTGCAAACGGCAATGCCGGCCACAAAATCGGTGTACTGCCGCCCCTCAGTATCCCAGAGGGTGCATCCCCGGCCCCGTTCAAACACCAGGGGAAAACGCTTGTAGGTATTGGCCACGACCTTGTCGGCCCGCTGGATATAGTCTTTGCTCATTTTTCCGTACCTGCCTGTGCTGTGACCTGAGTGCCGATGCCCTGGTCTGTGAAAAGTTCCAGAAGCAGGGCATGGCGCTTGGTGCCGTTGATGATCTGCACTTTTTCCACATCGTTTTCCAGAGCATCAAGGGCGTATTCGAGTTTCGGGATCATGCCCCCGGAAATGGTTCCCTCCCGGATCATCCGCTTCACTGTGGGCGCGTCCACAGATGTCACCAGATTGCCCCGGGCATCCATTAATCCGTCCACGTCCGTGAGATAGATCAGGCGCCCGGATTTCAGGGAGCCGGCCACACGGGAGGCCACCAGGTCTGCGTTGATGTTAAAGGTCTCGCCGGCCGCACCCACGCCCACGGGGGCAATCACCGGGATAAAGCCCTGGGCGCTTAAACTGCTGATCAGTTCGGAATTCACACTGGTGACCCGTCCCACAAGCCCGGGATCAAGGATTTCGGGCGGCTTGTTTTCGTCGGGCTGGTGCATGATCTGCAGCTTTTCCGCCTGAAGCAGACCGCCGTCCTTTCCGGTCAGGCCCACGGATTTACCGCCCTGGCGGTTGATCTGGGCCACGATGGACTTGTTGACCTTGCCGCCGAGCACCATTTCCACCACATCCATGGTTTCCTGGTCGGTAAAGCGCATGCCCCGGACAAATCTCGGGCTGATGCCCATGCGTTCGAGCACCTTGTTGATCTGGGGGCCGCCGCCGTGGACCACCACCGGATGCAGGCCGATGAACTTCATCAGGGTGATGTCCCTGGCAAAGTCCTCCTTTAGCTGTTCGTCGACCATGGCATTGCCCCCGTACTTGACCACCAGGGTCATGCCGGAAAAATACCGGATATACGGCAGCGCCTCTATAAGGATGTCTGCGACATTGGGGGTCATGGCTGTTTTTTCCGTTTAAGCGCCGGCAAAAGTATGCCGTCAGTTACAGGATGTATCGGCTCAGGTCCTGATCCTGCCGGACATCCCGGAGTTTTTCATTCACAAAGGCTCGGTCGATCTCTATTTTTTTCTCTTCAGTGTCCGGGGCCTCAAACAACAGATCCGCCAGCAGGTGCTCCATAAGGGTATGCAGCCGCCGGGCCCCGATGTTTTCGGTTTCATTGTTGACCGTCTCGGCAAAACCGGCGATTTCATCCACGGCCTCGTCTGCAAAGGACAGATCAATACCCTCTGTGCGCAAAAGGGCAATGTATTGCAGCAGCAGCGCGTTTTGGGGTTCTGTGAGAATCCGTACAAAATCGCCTTTGCCAAGAGAATCCAGCTCCACCCGGATGGGAAAGCGGCCCTGGAGTTCCGGAATCAGGTCCGAGGGCCGGGTGGTGTGAAACGCCCCTGAGGCCATAAACAGGATATGATCGGTTTGCACCGGCCCGCGCTTGGTGGTCACCGTGCTGCCCTCCACAATGGGCAGAAGATCGCGCTGCACGCCCTCCCGGGACACGTCCGGGCCCTGTCCTCCGCCCTGCTTGCCCGTGATCTTGTCGATTTCATCGAGAAAAATAATGCCGGACTGCTCGACTTTTTCAATGGCGTCCTTGGTGACCTTGTCCATGTCCACCAGCTGCTGGGCTTCTTCCTGGGTGAGAATCTCGATGGCTTCGGCCACGGTGGTGCGCCGTTTTCTCGATGATCCCCTGGGCATGAGCCCCCCGAGCATATCCTTGAAATTAATCCCCATTTCCTCCATGCCGGTGTTGGAGAAAATCTCCATCATGGGCGTGGACTTGTCCTGGGTTTCAATCTCCACGGGCCGGTGATCCAGCTTGCCGTCCTTTAGCATTCTGCGCAGTTTTTCCCGGGTGGCGGATGCGGAAGTGCCCTGCCGGGCAGTGCCGGATTCCGAATCCGTGGCCGCCGCATGGGGCTGCTGGCGCTGGACCGGGGTACTGGCACCGGTTTCCGGCAAAAGCATGTCCAGTACCCGCTCTTCGGCCATTTCCTTTGCCTTGGGCTGCACCGCCTCCTGCTCGCGGATTTTAAGCTGATTAATGGTCATTTCCAGCAAATCCCGGATCATGGATTCCACATCCCGGCCCATATAGCCCACCTCGGTGAATTTTGAGGCCTCCACCTTGAAAAACGGCGAATCCGTAAGCCGGGCCAGGCGGCGGGCGATCTCTGTTTTGCCCACGCCCGTGGGGCCGATGAGAATAATGTTTTTCGGGGCAATTTCATCGCGCAGATCCGGCTCTACGTGACGCCTGCGCCAGCGGTTTCGAAGGGCAATGGCCACCGATTTTTTGGCATTTTGCTGGCCGATGATGTATCTGTCGAGTTCAGCAACAATCTGCTGTGGCTTTAAGTCCGTCATAAGGCGGTTTTTTCCTGAATTTCTTCGATTACAAACACGTGATTGGTGTACACACACAGGCCGGCGGCAATCTCCATTGCCTGGCGCACGATTTGCCCGGCGGTCAGTTCCAGGGCCGGGGCGTGGTGCATGAGTGCAGAGGCCGCGGCATGGGCGGCCACGCCCCCGGAGCCGATGGCGATCACGCCTTCATCCGGTTCGATCACATCTCCGTTTCCGGATATCAAAAGCATCTGGGCGGCGTCCACAGCAATCATCATGGCCTCCAGGCGCCGCAGGTACTTGTCGGTCCGCCAGTCCCGGGCCAATTCCACGGCCGCCCGGGTCAGGTTGCCGTTGTAGCGCTCCAGCTTGCCTTCCAGTTTTTCGGACAAATGCAGGGCATCTGCCGTGGCCCCGGCAAATCCGGCAATGATCCGATCGTTGTAGATCCGGCGCACTTTTTTGGCCTGGTGCTTGATCACCGAATTGTTCAGGGTCACCTGGCCGTCTCCGGCCACGGCTGCACAACCGTTATACCGGACTGCCAGAATGGTGGTACCGTGCGGATTTTCAGACATAAGAATCCAGCCTTGTTTTATTTTCTGGGATGGGCGCTGTCATATGCGGCCATCAACCGGTCAATGCTCACATGCGTGTATTTCTGGGTCGTGGACAGCTGCCTGTGCCCCAAAAGCTCCTGTACCATACGCAGATCCAGCCCTGCATCCAGCAGGTGGGTGGCAAACGTATGGCGCAGATCATGCGGGGACACCGGCATGGTCAGCCCGGCGGCCCGGGCGGCCTGATCCAGCATGCGCGCAACCGAGCGCTGGGTGAGCCGCCCGCCGTTTTTGTTTAAAAACAATGGCCCCTTCCAGATATCCGGGGTTTTTGCGCTGTTGCCGTACAACGCACGCCGGTAGTCGCGGATGGCTTCAGCGGCCTTGCCCCCCATGGGCACAATCCGTTCCACGGAGCCTTTACCCAGAACACGGACTGTGCGGTTGTCAAAATCCACGTTTTCCACGTCAAGCCCGGTGAGCTCCGAGACCCGGATTCCGGTGGAATAAAGGGTCTCCAGTATAGCGCGGTTGCGCTTTGCAGCCACGCTGTCTCCGGAAACGGAATCAATGAGCCGGAAAACGTCATCCACGGTGAGATAACTCGGCACCGGCTTGTCCTGCTTTGGGGTGATCACCTGGGTTGCCGGATTCCGGGAGATCACGTGGTGCTTTTCCAGGTAATTGAAAAAAGAGCGGATGGCAGACAGTTTGCGGGCGATGGAGGTCTTTTTGATCTGCTGGCGGTGCAGCTGGCCCAGATAACTGCGGATTACAAGGGCGCTGATCTCTTCGATGTCCGTGCCCGCCGCATTGTCTGTCTCTCCGCCCTGCCCCTTTTTTTGCCGGACTCGATCAGTTGATTGCCAGTCGGAAAAATAGGCCAGAAAATCATTCAGATCCCGGGCATAGGCCCTGCAGGTATGATCTGAGTATCCTTTTTCCGCGGCCAGGTAATCCACGAAGGAATCCACCAGTTTGGTTGCGGCAGTTTTGCTCATTCCATTGAAATCATGGTTTGCAGTTCCCGCCATGTGCCCACCTCGGCAAAAGGATGGGGCTTTCGGTTCCAGGGCTGTCTAAAAACAATGGGGTTGATGCCGGCTTCGGCCAGCAGAAAACAAGTCTCCAGCCGGTCTTCCACAAAATGGGTGATATTGTGTTTTTCCAGCACCTCCTGCTTGTGCTCGAATGAACCCGTTGCCACCACCTCGATGCATTCGCGCCCGGCTTGCAGAACATCGCACATCCACCCGGTAATATGGCCGGCCTCCGGCCGGGCGGTGACAAACAAAGTGGGCGAACAGATACGGTTTAACCGCCGGAGTACGTCAGGGGCGCCGTCAATGGGGGCCAGGGGATAATCGTAGCGCCCTTCCAGTATCCGGAGGATGATTTCCCACATCACACCGTGATCTATGGATGCCGTCTCCACCAAGTCATAGCCGGTGATATCCTCGTAGCGGATGTGGCGGATGCCGAAGTCCTTGTCGGCAATGGCCAGAAACAAAGACATGGTATCTGCCACCACTCCGTCGATATCAAAAGCCAGGCTTTTTGGATCAATTTTCATGCCGGTTTTTCGATTCAGGCCGCCCTCCGGGTTTTCTTCTTTAAGCGGCTGATGCGCTTGCGGAAAATGTCGGCCATTTTCCGGTCATCGTTTTCCAGAAATTCCTGGCGTTTTTTCTTCAGTTCCCGGATTTTTTCCTTGATCTGACGTACTGACGTTTCCGACTGCTTTTTTCTGCCAGAATCCTCAATCCCACGGGTTTTTTTGATCACCGCGATCAGTTCGGCCTTGTTCATGCCCGAAGCGCCCGTGACATCCGGCAACTCTTTGGCAATGTCGCGCAGTTCCGGGGCTGTGTGCTTCTCAAGGGGTTTTTCTTTTGCCTGTTTTTCCTTTTTCGCCATTTTCAATCCTCATTTCAATGGTTTACAGGTTGCTCAAAAATACAAAACGGAGGTTTCAAAAAAGCCCCCGCAATCTATCAACTTTAAACTACATTATATAAAACCAAATGGATTGGAATGTCAATGCATATTTAATGAGTTATGCGCGCCATGACCTGTTTCATGTCCTCCCAAACCGCCCTTTTGGCCTTTGGGTGCACCATCAGGTAGGACGGCTCGTGGGTGGGCATTACAGCAATACCTTCATAATCATGAAACCGGCCGCGCAGGCGGGAGATGGGTTCATCAGTGCCCAGCAGGCTCTGGGCGGCAAAGCCGCCAAGGGCGCAGATGATTTTCGGGGATACGGCCCGGATTTGACGCTTTAGCCAGATGCGGCAGGCCCGGGCCTCGAACCGGTCCGGAAGCCGCTCTTCCGGTGGCCTGCACTTGACTGCATGACAGATGTAGACGCTTTGGCGGCTTTGACCCATGGCTTCGATGATGCGGGTGAGCAATTGCCCGGTCTCGCCGCTGTAGGGCATCCCGAAGTCTGAATCGGCCAACTCCGGAAAGGGACCGATAAACATAATATCTGCGCCGGCTGCTCCCTGCCCGCATATCACAGCCCTGCGGGAATCGGCCAGGCGGCACCTGCGGCAGCGGGCCAGATCGCTTAAAATGACATCAAGGCTGTCATGTTCCGGCAGATGGGTTTCAGGGCTGGAAGCTGCCTTTTTTTCGCCGCTCCATTTTTGCACAATGTGCTGTGCATCTTCGCCCAAGGGTGCGCCCGTGCATCCCATTTCCTTTAAATAAAGCAGGTATTGGCGTACTTCCTGCACGATATCCAAATCCATCCGGCCCGGCTCTGTCATTTGCCGGCCCCCGCCGACCCGGCCGAAAGTATCCGGTCAAGCAGCACATGGGCGGCTGCCTGCTTGTCCATGGGCGGCAGCGGCTCCTTGGTGCCGTCTTTGAAAAACAGCTGGATGCTGCTGGTTTGGGCGGCAAACGCGGATTCCGGTCCGATGACCAGGTTGCCGGCAATCATGTCCAGGTTTTTGGCGTCCAGTTTTTTGGTGGCGTTTTTTTCCAGGTCCCGGGTTTCTGCTGCAAAACCCACCAGCACCTGGTTGGATTTTTTTCTTTTCCCGAGTTCTGCAAGAATATCCGGGGTCCGGTCAAAAACAACAGTGAGGGCGTCTTCACCCTTTTTGAGCTTGTGGGGCGCCACATCCGCAGGCGTGTAATCGGACACGGCCGCGGCTTTGATGATCACGTCTGCGGCATCGGATTCGGCAAAGACCGCATCGGCCATTTCCCGGGCGGTTTCCACGTTGATCCGGCGCACGCCAAGCGGTTCCTCCAAATCCGTGGGCCCGGAGACCAGCACCACGTGGGCCCCTCTTCCGGCCGCGGCCCTGGCAATGGCATAGCCCATTTTCCCGGATGAGGGATTGCTGACAAACCGGACCGGATCCATGGGCTCCCGGGTGGGCCCGGCCGTGACAAGCACCCGCTTGTTGAAATAATCGTTTGGCAGAAAAACATTGATGATGTGCTCATAAATGCCTGCCGGATCCGCAAGCCGGCCGGGTCCAACGGCTTTGCATGCAAGCTCGCCTTCAGAGGGCTCCACAATGATGTAGCCGTCGGATTCCAGGGTTTCAATGTTTCGCTGCACCGCACGGTTTTCATACATGTGGGTGTTCATGGCCGGGCAGATCAGCTTGGGCGCGGTCACAGCCAGCATCAGGGTGGTCAGGGCGTCATCGGCAATCCCGTTTGCCAGCCTGCCGATAATATTTCCGGTGGCCGGCGCAATCACTGCCGCATCCGCGGCCTCGGCCAAGGAAATATGGCGCATGGCATCCTCTTCAGGGCTGTCAAACATTTCCATAAATACCGGGCTGCCGGATATGGCCTGAAATGTCAGGGGCGCGACAAAGGCGGCCGCATTGCGGGTCATGGCCACCTTCACCCTGGCTCCGGCACGCTGCAAAAGCCGCATGAGTTCCACGCTCTTATAGGCGGCAATTCCGCCGGAAACCCCGAGCAATATGGTTTTTCCGCTTATGGGAGACCAGTTTTCCATAAAAGAGAAAATATCCCGATTGGCTGTTTTTGTCAAACCTGAGCTGGATCAACTCCGGTCTGAGCCCCGGAAATGGAACCCCGCGGCGGCCAGTTTTCCCTCCGCAGCACGGTTAATGCCGTGCCGCAGGCAATGAAAAGACAGACTGCGCCGATGAGAAAAACCCCGTAGGATTCCAGGATGTCACTGCCGCGGCTGCCAAAGAAACTGCTGGCCGTAAATGTGTGCAGAAAAGCTGCGATTGCAAGAAGGGCCAGCGGCACCTTTTTTCTCCATCCCGAGGGTTTCATGATCAGCAGATAATAAAACAGAAATCCGTGGGACAGGATGAGCAGCACATAGTGATGCTTCCAGGAGCGCTCGGACAGAAACAGCATGGCCAGAAAAATCAGCGCAAACTCGCCAAGGTTGCCCAAATGCTGCGGTCTGTCCTTCGGGGTCCGGCAAAACCAGGCCAGGGCCGCCAATACAATCAGAAATGATGTTTTAACAATCATACCAACGGTTTTTTGATCAAGTGAGACCAGATTGATTTTCATGGCTTCCACGCCTTTGGAAGGATCTGCTTCGATTGCTGTTGAATCCGACAGTAGGCGATAAAAAAGACCGGTAAAGGACTGGTTGTAATGCTGGGTCTGCATATAGCTTACCGGTTCGCCGCTTATAAAGGGATGAATCATCTGATTGTACCATTGCCCGATGAGCTGATTGTTGAACTCAAAACCAAGAAACGCACCCGGAATGATCCAGCAAAAAACAACAATTCCTGCAAAAGCCCCTGTTGCGCAGGACCATTTCCGTTTGTATAGAAAATACGGGATAAACAGGGCCGGCGTGACTTTTAAAACCGTTGCCAGCCCGATACTCAGGCCGGATAAAAAATCCTTTTTATGGTATAGACAAAACATGGAGCAGACAATGAGCCCGCCGATGACCAGGTTGACATTGCCATGGGTCAAATCCGAGCGAAACACCCGGGCACTTAACAATAGCATCAGAAAAAGCGCCCAGTACGGCAATGGCGGCCCGTTGTTTTGGGTCACCCTGACCACGGCCCGGAAAATAAACAATAGTATCCCAAATTTGAAAATCATCCACGCAATGGAGCCGGCTACAGGCCCCATGGCATGAAACGGCATGAGAATCATTAGCATAAACGGAAGGTTCGGATACCTGCCGCCTTCATCCCCGTAAACGGTTTCGCCGGCCAGAAGGGTCTGGCTGTGCTCTGTCCATCGCAGAAACGCGGTGCGGTCTTCAAGGGCCTTGTCCACCACCCGCACCCCGGCGAAAAGAAAAAGAAGAACAAATCCGGCAATCAACAGCTTTTTAAAATTCACTCGCATTTTCTTTTTCCGAAAATTGTCAGATTGAAATAAAGAAAAGAAAAAAATACTGTTTTTTTCGCAATCACCCTGCACGCAGGAGTTTCAAGAAAGCAATCCAAAACCGTTTTTTGGTTCATATCCAAAAACCCTGATAGTGTCAATATGCAAGGGGTTAAAGAAGGCGGCTGAAAAATCATTTAACCCTGCCACGGGTTGATGCATCCTTGACTTATCAAGGAAAAATGCTAAACAGACGACAATGAAATTTTCAGCGTTCGGATTGATTCATGAAATTTGCATTTTGTCTTTTTAAATACTTTCCTTATGGCGGTCTGCAGCGTGGCTTTTTAGAACTTGCCCGGACCTGCGTCAACCGGGGCCATGAACTGGATGTATACACGCTTTCCCGGGAAGGCCGGCTGCCTGAAAATTTAAATATTTTTGATATACCCAGCCGTCATCTGACAAACCACCGCCGTTATCAGTCATTTGCAAAACAGGTAAACCGCATCATTGCTGCTGCGGATTATGACGCGGTTGTGGGTTTTAACAAAATGCCCGGACTGGACATATACTTTGCTTCAGATGTTTGCTATGCAGCAATGGCTGATCAAAGAAACTTTTTATACAGAATGTCAGGCCGCTGCCGGACACTAAAAGCAATGGAGCGGGCTGTTTTTGATAAAAATTCAAAGACGCATATCATCTCCATATCTGAAAAAACCAAAAAACAGTATATCGACTATTATGGAACCGATGAAAACCGGTTTCATGCTGTACCACCGGGAATTTCCAAAAAGCGGATGGCCCTTGCGCATATCCCGGGAACCAGAAAGGAATGGCGGCGGGAATTTGATATCCAGCCGGCTGAAAACGTGGTCCTGATGGTGGGTTCAGATTACCGGCGAAAGGGAGTTGACCGCGCCATAAAAGCAATGGCCGCCCTTCCCCGGCATTTAAAAGACGCTACCCGGCTTGTGATTGTCGGCAAAGGGAAAAAGGGGGCATATATGCGACTGGCCAGAAAACTGGGGGTCTTTTCTCAGGTTTATTTTACCGGTCAACGCGACGATGTGCCCCGGTTTCTGGCGGGTGCCGATCTGCTGCTGCATCCGGCCTATCACGAAAATACCGGCACGGTCTTAATTGAAGCCATGGCAGCGGGCCTGCCTGTTCTGGCAACGGATGCCTGCGGATATGCCGGACATATAAAAAGTGCAGACGCCGGAAAAATCGTTGCCTCACCTTTCCGTCAGGAAGCATTAAACAGCATGCTGGCCTTTATGCTCGATTCTCAGGACAAGCGCCGGTGGAGGGAAAACGCCAAAGCCTATCTTGCCGCAACCGATGTGTCCGGCCGTCATGAAAAGTCTGCGGATGTCATTGAAAACATTGCATCCGGTCAAATATTGTGCTCAAAACCCTGACCGGAAGCGGGGCAATGTTGCAGCCGGGTTTTGATCAACTTCAAAGGATGACGAACAAATGAAAAAAAATCTCAAACTCTCTGTTATCATTCCCGTATACAACGAAGAAGATACCATTGTCGAACTCATTGAAAAGGTTAAATCCGTTGATCTGCCCAAGGAGATCATTGTGGTCAACGACTGCTCCACTGACTGCACCGGCGATCTTCTGGATCAATATGAAAGCGACGATGAGGTCAGAATCGTTCATCATGAAACCAATTTCGGCAAGGGCGCAGCCATTCGCACGGCAAGAGAATGGATAACCGGAGACCTGGTCATTATTCAGGATGCGGATCTGGAATACAATCCCCTGGAATATCCGCGCCTGTATAAATTTTTTGTGGAAAACAATGCTGATGCCGTCTATGGAAGCCGGTATTCCGGCAATGAGGTCATGGTGGACAGCTTTATGCATTATTACGGCAATAAATTTCTTACCTTTTTTTCAAATATATTCACGAACCTGCATCTAACCGACATGGAAACCTGCTATAAGATGATCCGTACTGACCTGTTCAAACAGATTCCAATCGAATGCCGGTGTTTCGGCTTTGAGCCGGAGATAACCGCAAAACTGGCCAAAAGAAAAGCCCGGATCTTTGAGGTGCCCATTTATTATGAACCCCGGGTGTATGATCAGGGCAAAAAAATCAGCTGGAAAGACGGAGTTAAGGCCATATGGTATATTGTCAAATTCAACCTTTTGAGGAGAGGATAAACAGGGCCGGATGGAAAGATTTTCTTCTCCCATAGGATACGCAAAATATCAAAATCTTGTCATCAACCAGCAAGATAAATATTTTTTAAAGCAAAACCGGCTCGATTCGTTCGAATCCCTTTGGACCAGCAAATCCGGGACAATCATCAAAAATATCAAGCCCCGTTCAGTGACCTGCATTAAAATCGGCCTGCAGGACCGGGTTCGAAGGCTTTATCTGAAAAGGCACAAAACCGAATTTATCCCGGTGAGGTCATTTCTTTGCTTTTTGGGACTCAAGAAAAGTGTCTCCCAGGGAATGCTTGAGTTTGAAAATATTTGTGCATTTCGAAAAAAAGGCATCCCTACAGTGCACCCCGTGGCTGCTGGTGAAAAACGGATCCGTTTTTTCCGGACAAAATCCTTCCTGCTTACCGAAGATTTTCATCCGTATATTTCACTGGAATATCTGTTAAAGACAAATCCGGATTTTCTAAAGGGTTCTGCCGGACAAATCCGCAGGGAAATCCTCATCCAAAGCCTCTCTTCACTGGCAAAAAGGATGCACAAAAGCGGATTTAACCACAGGGATTTTAATGCCACGCACATACTGTTGGATTACACGACCAAATCTGATGAGCCCGCTCTTGCTCTCTTCGATCTGCAGCGGGTTGAAAAACACAGCGTCCTGCGGCTAAGGTGGAAAATCAAAAGTCTTGCACGCCTTAACTACAGCTTGCCAGAGACGGTTTTTACCGAGCAGGACCGCCTGAATCTGCTGCTCTTTTATAATGGCAGAAAGACCCCGGCAATGATGGACCGGCTCCAGTGGTTCTGGATTCAAAAAAAAACAGAGCGGATCAGGCGGCATACGGAAAAAAAGACTGAGGGAAAATTCAAATCCGATTAAGCAATTTCATGAATAAAAATTCCAGATAGGTTTTAGGAGCAAGATATAGAATGACTCGCAAAATCAAGGTTCTTCAGCTTCAGGTGCGTTACAACCCCAACAGTACATCAGACCTGAGTGAACAGATCATCAGGGCGTTACCAAAAGAAAAATATGAGGTAACCACTGCTTTTCTAACAGGCCAACCCGGTCCGGATGATGTTAAAAGTCAAGCAGAACATTCTGTATTCTTTGATCTCAGTAAAAAAGAAACAAAGCACCATAGCTTTAGACCCCTCCAGAAACTTTATAATCTTTGTCTGGAAGAAAAATATGACGTGGTGATTGCCCATCGATTCAAACCGATTAAAATGATAATGCTCCTCAATAAATGTCTGAAAATACCTCTATGCATTGGTATCATACATGCTTTTGGTGAATTCGATAACTTCTTTCGACGATTCAGGTTTAGGCATTTGATTGACCCATCCTGGCGCTTTGTGGGAGTTTCTCCTGCAGTAACCCAGTATTTGATAGACTGCAATTGTGGTTTTAACAGGAAAAATACTATAACCATAGCAAACGCCATTGACGTTATAAAAATAAAGAAGCTTCAATTACCGCGCACCAAAGCGAGGCTTCAACTTGGCCTTAACCCCCGGGCACGCATAATTGGTACAATTGGACGTCTTGTGCACACAAAAGGGCATCAATATTTATTGCAGGCCTTCGCTCAAATCAAAGATAAATACCCGGAAGTTCAACTATCAATCATTGGGGCAGGTCCGGAGGAAAAAAATTTGAAATCCGAAATAAAAAAACTTGGGCTGGAAGGACGTGCGCATCTGCTTGGCTACCATAAAAACGCAGTGCAATACGTTCGGGGTTTTGATATATGGACGATGCCTTCCCTTTCAGAAGCCTTCGGCATAGCCCTTTTAGAAGGTATGATTGGAGAACTTCCAGTTATTGTTTCAGATGTACCAGGCATGAGTCAGCTGGCTAAAGAAGCAGGGGGCATAGTTGTGGATCCGGCTAATATTGATGCACTAATAAACGCCTTGGATAAATATCTTATACTCACTGAAAGCGAACTGAAAAACAAGGGAAAACAAGCTTACCAGTATGTGGAAGCCAACCACAATATAAATGTGTTTCGCCACAACTATTTAAAACTCATAGAAGAATCCCTTAGTGAAAGCCAGCATCCTTTTTACCCGAATAATCCTTAATTCCTTACGCATTTTTTGGACCTTTTGTGTTAAGCTCACTTGCAGATAAAAAAGCAAGAGGCAGCCAAAAATAAAACCAAAGGCCTCCTGGCCCATCAAGCATTTTGCTGTTATCCGTTAGTATGATGAGCACAGCGAAAATCCAAAGCGATATCCCAAAAGAGAAGTTAGGGCGTCGACGTGAAATAACTACATGCCATCCTGCGACTCCAATAAGTATAAGCAGCAATAAAAGTCCAACAACCCCACCTTGAAACAAAGTTGAAATATAACCACTGTGGGCATGGGCAAAAATTTCCCCACCAACCGCAACGCTTCGATCAGCCAACAAAGAATTTCCAAAAACCCAATTACCATTTTTCCAGATATCAACTATCACTTGAGCCCAGATATCAAAACGATAGCTGGAAGAAAAGACGATTAGACGATCAACATGTAACAAATCATAATGGTAACTCAACCAGATCAATGATCCTAATAAGAAAAACAAACCCAATGGCCATTTGCGTCTTGTTAGTACAGCACCAGTTAAGGCCGCTGCAATAAGAGCAATTAAGGGCCCCCTGCTGCCAGAGAAAAGTACACATATGAATAACAAGAAACCTGCTGTAAGCGCGGTCTTATGTCGGCCACCGGAATTGGAAAGCAAAGCAAATAAGCTTGTTAAAGCATATACAGAGGCGCCGATAATAGGATGACTTACCGGTCCCATATATTCCAACCGGCAATTGAAACCATTTTGGAAAAAAAAATAAGCAGAACTGCCAACACCGTATATTGCAGCCCACATAGTAACTCTATTTAATATTACTTCCAAATGCGTTTTATAAAACAAAGCAGTACAGAGAGCAAAAAAGCAGGAAAAAGAAATAAAATGTCTAACCGGATCAATTGCCTCACCGAAGTGAAAGGGAACAAAAAACAAGCTGCGGATCGTGAGATAAAGCGTAAAAAGGATTACAAACACCATTATACGAGAACGAAACAAGCCAAGGATAAAATCCTTTTTCACCCAAAACAAAAAAGGTAATAATACAATAATATAAAAAATATTGTTCTGCGCTTTAGACGTAATGGGCATAAAAAAACATAAAATATAAATAATAAACGGCCACAACAATATTGTGACCTCCCTTTTTCCTAAAAAAAATGGTTTCATGCAAAACCCTTTAAAACTTGAGTACAATATAATGAAGATAAAATCGTTTCAGCCATCCCTGTTTTTGCCAGCAACCACCCATAGCACAAGAAAAACAATTTAACCATTACTTTTACTATCTGGTTTATTATATCCACTACCATTTTTTTATTGCATAATTTTTCAAGGTATTAGAGTACACCCAGCTTTTTTCTTTCTTTACAAGTTTATTTAATTTGGTTATAATTACAAATTGGCCAATATATTCTTCTAACTAGCAATAAGGAGTTATAAAAAAACACCTGATATTGATAGAAAAAACTTTAACAGCAATTATCTTAAAGTTATTAAAAGACTACCCATGATTCATTAGAGGCTAAATGTTGAAAGATTTTAAGAAAAATAGCAGTCAAAATTCTGGTGCCGATAAATGCCCCTTATGTAATTCTTCTGCAAGGTTATCATTTCAAAGCACAGACTTTTTTTTAACTTCGTATAATTACTATAAATACTATCAATGTAATCAATGTAATCTAATTTTCCAGAATCCAATTCCTGAAAAACAGCAAGTGGAGAATTTTTATCCAAACAGCTACGCAGTTCATCAATTTCCGAAGGAATCAACACCTTCAAAAATGAAAACAGCTGTTTTACAATATAAATACAATTACAAACACCTACATGTAAACTGGTTTTTTCGCTTTTTAGCACCTGTCTGCTCCGCCTTTGCTTATAAAGACTCGATTAGTTATTTTCCGGATTCAAAAGCGCTTGATATAGGGTGCGGAAATGGTAAATTCATCCTATCTATGAACAAGCTTGGCTGGGAGATGAAGGGGATTGATTTCAACTGTAATGCCGTCGAAACCTGCCAAAAAGCCGGTTTAAATGTATATCTGGGAGATTTGTCCTCAGTCTCTTTTGAAGATAACAGTTTTGATCTCATATCGGTTCGTCATGTTATCGAACATTTACAAAATCCGGAAGAATTTATCTTACATTTCGCATGATTAAAGATAAAAGTTTTCAATTATATTTTATCCGACAATTTATCATGTTTAAGTTCCCGGTTCATCGGCAAGGCTGTAAT
>NZ_JBSRLA010000061.1:0-20895 GCF_055149105.1 Desulfosalsimonas sp.
CGCAATTTCTCAGAATTTCACGTACGGATAAGTACGCTGCATTCTTCGAAATTGCGCAAGCCTTGATCTTGAACTTTTTACGGCGCCATCTGAAATCAGACTTTTTACGGTGCTATCAAATCTATGGGCGGGGAAAATATGAAAAACAAAAAAGATTTTCAGATTTTGCTGCCTCCGGCGGTTTCAATCATTGTGCCGGTTTTAAATGAGCAGGAAACCATAAACCGCACAATCGCAAATCTGGCCGGCGCGTGCAGGGGATTTAACGTTGAGATCATCATCGTTGACGGAGACCCGGCAGGGTCGACCATCAACCGGGTTGGGCGAAACCAGGTCATCACCCTTGTTGCTCCGGCCGGGCGGGCATCCCAGATGAATGCCGGGGCAAAAGCCGCCAAAGGCGGCATCCTGGTTTTTGTCCACGCAGACACGCACCTGCCGCCGGGTGCCATCGGCGATGTGCTCAGGGCCCGCAAAAGGCCGGAGATTGCCGCAGGCGCGTTTTTCCTTGGTATCGACAGCCCAAAAAGAATCTTTCGCCTGATTGAAATCCTGGCCAATGTCCGCTGCCGCCTGACCCGCATTGCCTACGGCGATCAGGCCGTGTTTGTCAAAAAACGGGTTTTTGAGCAGATCGGCGGATTTGCCCATATCCCGATCATGGAAGACATCGGGATCATGCAGCGCTTAAAGAAAAACCGGCTGGCAATCCGGCTGATCCCAAAGCCCGTGAAAACATCTGCCCGGCGCTGGGAAAAAGAGGGCCTGATTTACGGCATTGTCCGAAACAACCTGCTTTCGTGCCTGTATTATGCAGGTGTAAAACCTTCAGTGCTCAGGAGGTTTTACAAATAAATGGTCTGAAACCGGCATTGATCCGGGGTGCCGGCAGCACCCCGGATCAGAACAGCGCCGGTTTTGTTTGTCAATACATCATTCCGCTGACGTAAACCCCGGCACCCACAAACAGATCCGTATCCGGCACCCGGTAGATGTAGGTGATCTTTTTGTGCGGGGTGGATTGGCCCGGTTTGGGCCACATGTATTCCACCCAGCCTTCACCCCGGCTGCGGGCCAGATTGACGAAATGCACGAAAAGGGCTTTGTCTGTTGGGTCTGTCATCAGCAGCACATGGTCCCTTTTGGTCAGTTCGGGTTTGAAGGGATGGGCCAGCATTTTACCGTCCAGATTCATTAGAAAGACATACGAGTCCTTCCACACAAAGGGGCCCCGCTGGTCGCTGATTTTTTTAATCCCTTCCTCCAGGCCCTGGGAGTTGATAAGGGCTGCGGCTTCCCGGCACATTTCCACGCATTCTTCCTTTGTTGCCGATTCGGCGGCTGTGGCCGGAAAAGCCAGCAGCACGGCAATCAGTATTGCTGCGAGACAATAGGCATGACGGGTCATGGGTCACCTCCTGGTGATAAAAGTTTACCGCGGTTTTATTGGATCCAGGGCTTGCCCACGGGCAGCACGTCGCGGCCAAAGACCTGGGCGTAGATTACATGGGCCATCATGTACAGGGCCGAAGCAGCGCAGGCCATCAACTCGTATCCGGCGATAACCGTGAACTGATCGTAGCCGAAATGGGCAATGTCAAGAAGGATAAAACCGATTAAAAGCAGGGTGAATGTAACAGCCATGGCCGAGTGAATCCGCATGGCCGGAAACCACATGATAAAGGTGTAGATGGTCCAGCAGACCAGAAACCAGCCAACGTCCTCGGTGCTGGCATGGTAGACATTGAAGTGGTTGAGCATGAAAATGATGCCCAGCGAGATCCAGAAAGCCCCGTAGGAGCAAAACGCGCTAAAGCCGAAATTGTTGCCCACATTAAATTCCAGGTATCCGGCAATGAGTTGTGCCAGTCCTCCGAAAATAAAGGCAAGGGCCAGCACAGGGCCGACCCCGCACCAGCCGACATTGTGAAACTGAAGAATCAGGGTGGTAATACCGAATCCGGCGAGACCGACAACCGCCGGGTTCCCTTTGGGCGCATCTGCCTGGGCCATTTGTGTCCTCCTTGCTTTGAAGAGAAGTGGAAAGGAACAGGGTGATAAAAAAATATAGTACAGCCTGATGTTGACAGTTTTTATTGTAGAATCGTTGTCGCGATATTGTAATGAGTTTAATTATGAGAATGCTGTTTACGTGATTAAACGCTTCTATATCAGAGCATGATTTTTCTGTAAAGAAAAGTTGGAAAGAAGCAGGATAAAAATGTCAGGCACAAGCCCGGATGCAATCGGTTCAGGCCGGGCTATGCCAGTGGCGGGGCCGGGGGCGGCAGTTCGCCGCGTTCCAGGGCCTTTCTGGCCGATCTGACCGGAATGCCGGCTTCGCAGGGCACGCCGACCTGGCATAAGCCGCAGCCGTAGCCGTCAAAGCCATAGGTGTCTTTGACATGCTGTCGGGTTTCGGCCAGGTATTTGCGGCATTTTTCCTTGTCGTGACCGGCTTCGGTAATGGCCCGGGCAGGGCAGCGGTCAATGCATTTGCCGCAGGTGTTTTCCGCAAAAAACAGGCAATAGGCCCGGTGATGGCTGTAAAATCTGGAAGAGGGCGCAATCCGGATGCGGGCTACGACAGAGCCGGCCCGTATGGCTTTTCCCGCTGCGGTGATCAGCCCGTCGCAAAGCCCGAAAGTGCCAAGGCCGGCGGCATGGGCCGCATGCCGCTCCGACCAGCAGGAGGCATAGGAAAACTGCCGGGATTGGACAACCGTCCAGTTGGACGCCAGCATGGGGGCGACAGCGGGGTGGTCGTTGTCCCGGAGGCAGTCGGCCACGTGGCGGCGCAAGGCGGTATTAAAGGCCTCTCCGTAAATCCGGGTCCTTGCCCATTGTTCGGCGGGATATTTTCGGGCCCGGCGGTTTGCCTTGCGCACGGCTTTGCGCTGGGGCAGCACCCATGAGATCACGGTGAGCTCATCAGGACGGGCGGGACTTTGCGGGTGCTGCTGGGTGTAGATTTCCCAGGGGGTCCAGTGAAACGGGCCCACATATTCCTTGAATTGCTGCCACATGGGATCATCTCCTGCGGCAAATCCCACAAGCGCCCGGTCCCACGCCGGCTCCCCGCTGTGATCGGCCATTGTGTTTTCCGGAGAACGGGCGATAAATCCGTTGATGGATTGGCGGATCCAATCGCCGCTGTCCGGTTCTTGTTTGTCAAGGTTGCTGCCGTACATGGTGCCCCCTTCAAAGCCGTGTTAAAGGTGTTAACGATGGGAAGGATATGGATTTTGCCTCAGGATATTGCGATAATGGCATTGCGGACAACAGGTGTCAATTTCAATAAAAACCTGTCTATTGATTTTATTTTTGTTTGCGTGTAAACTATGCGGTTGCTTGGATTGATATTATATTTAATAAATACAAATAGTTATGCTTTTTATTGGCATATAAGAGGGTTGCCTGACAAATGCATCGAAGATCCATGAAAACCCGGTTTTATTTTGGCGCGGGCTGTATTCTTTTTGTTTTCTGCGGGGTTTTTTCCCTTGTTCAGTACTTTGCCCTGCGCAATATCGTCATTGACAACGTGTACCAAAACACGGAAATTTTTATCGGCACGGCCAGTGCCACCCGCAATTACGTCAAGGACGTGCTGCGGCCGCACATGGTGGAGCTGCTTTCGCCAGAAGCCTTTGTGCCCGAGGCCATGTCCACATCGTTTGTCAGCCGCGAGGTTTTAAACGGCCTTCGCGACCGGTTCCCGGATTTCTCCTATAAGCGTGCGGCCCATAATCCGAAAAATCCCGTGAACATGGCTGATTCATTTGAGATGGAAAAGCTGCGCTGGTTTCGCAATCATCCGGATACCGAGGAGTGGCGCGGCATCATTGAAAAAGACAGCAGGGCCTATTTCACCCGCATGAAAGCCATTTACGCCGAAGCCCAGTGTCTCAAATGCCACGGCAGCCCCGGCCGGGCCCCGGATGCGCTAAAGCAGATCTACGGATCGGAAAATGGTTATGATTTTGACGTGGGCGACGTGGTGGCTGCAGACACCATTTATATTCCAGTGGACGTTAGTTTTTTCAAAATCAAGGAAACCGCCTGGATGATGTTTATTGTGGCGGCAACCGCGCTTTTTTCTCTTCTCGGGCTTTTTGTGCTTTTGTTTAACCGCACCGTGGTCACCGATCTCAAGGGGGTGCTGACACGGTTTAAAACCATATCCGGTCACGCAGTGGCCGAGCCCCGGCTGGAATACAACGGGCATAACGATGAACTCGAACAGGTGAAATGGGCTTTTGAGGACGTGGCCTCGGATCTGAAGGTCACCCATGATACCCTGCGGGCCTCTGAGTCCAAGTTCCGCCTGTTGTTTGAAAGCTCCCAGGACGCCATCCTGATCCTTGACGGCCACACCCGGATGAAGGACATCAATCCGGCGGGACTTCAGTTTTTCGGGTTTTGCGACAAGGATGAGGCCCTGTCCATTGAGACCTGTTTTCAGCTGTTCTGGGACACGCGGGATGCGGCCGGCTTCTGGGAGGAAATCAACGAAAAGGGGTTTGCCAGGGGCCTTGAGCTGCCGCTTGTGGACCGAAACGGCAAAAAGCTGACCGCCATTGTTTCAGCCTCAAGGCGGGTGGATGAAAACGGCCGGTCGGAGGGCATTTACATGATGCTCACCGATACCACGGAAAAGCGCAGGATGGAAAAATACCTGGCCCAGACTGAAAAACTGGCCTCCATCGGCCAGCTGGCATCCGGCGTAGCCCATGAAATCAACAATCCCCTGGGAGTGATCCGGTGTTATGCCAATCTCATCGCCAGGAGCCGGGCCGAAGATGTGCAGGTGATGCAGGATTTGCAGATTATCCAAAAGCATACGGATCAGTGCAAATCCGTGGTGGAGGCGCTGCTCAATTTTGCCCGGGTCTCAGAGCCCAGAAAGGCGGCCGCGGATGTGCGCGCCTGCCTGGAAGAGGTGCTTTCCGTGCTGGAAGTGCAGTTCCAAAAAAGCAGTATTGAAATCCGCCGCAGCTTTGCCGATGATCTGCCCCATGTGACCCTGGATGCGGCCAAAATGAAACAGGTGTTTATGAATCTGTTGATCAACGCCCGTCAGGCCATGGAAGATAAGGGCACGCTGACGGTTTCCGTGCAGCCGGAGCCGGACAAAAACATGCTCTCCCTTACCATTTCCGATACAGGGGCGGGCATTTCCGATCTTCACATTGACCGGATATTTGACCCGTTTTTTACCACCAAGGGGCCGGGCAAGGGCACGGGCCTGGGCCTTTCGGTGAGCTACGGCATTATCAAGCAGCATGGCGGCGATATTGTTGTTGAAAGCGCGCCGGGCAAGGGCACCGCCTTTACCATTTTTCTGCCCCTGGATGATGACGGCCGCGACTGCCGGTGAATGGATAATCAAAAGGATTGTAAATGTCAGATACCATACTTGTTGTTGATGACCAGACCGATCTGCTCCTGGGTCTGGAGCGCACCCTGGCCATGGAGTTCGGCTGCCGGGTACTGACTGCCGAAGGCGGAGCCCGGGCCCTGGAAGTGCTTGAAAAAGAGCCGGTGGATGTGGTGCTGGCCGATATCTGCATGCCGGGCATGGACGGCATTGAACTGCTAAAGCGCATCAAGGAGGCCGATTCCTCCATTACCGTGATCATCATGACCGCTTACGGCACCATTGAAACCGCGGTACAGGCCATTCGGGAAGGTGCTTTTGATTTCATCCAGAAACCCCTGGATGAAGACCGCCTGATTCACCTGCTGAAAAACGGCCTGGAATACAACCGCCTGGTGCGTGAAAACAACCGGCTAATGGAAAGATTGTGTGAAAAAGCCCTGTTTGAAAACATGATCGGCAACAGCCCGCCCATGCAGAAGGTGTTTCAGACCATCCAAATGCTGGCCCGCACGGATGTCACCGTGCTGGTCCGGGGCGAGACCGGCACCGGCAAGGACATGGCCGCCAGGGCCGTGCACGGATTGAGCGCCCGGAAAAACGCCCGGATGGTAACGGTCAACTGCCCGGCACTGCCGGAAACCATCCTGGAAAGCGAGCTTTTCGGCCATCGCAAAGGCGCCTTTACCAGCGCCAACCAGGACAAAAAGGGCCTGTTTGATCAGGCCCACGGCGGCACAATCTTTCTTGATGAAATCGGGGACTTGTCTTTGCCCGTGCAGACCAAGCTGCTTCGGGTGCTGGAAGACAAACAGGTCATGCCCCTGGGCGACAGCCAGAGCCACGAGGTGGATGTGCGCATTATCACCGCCACCAACCAGAACCTGGAGGAAAAGATCCAAAAGCGCGAATTCCGGGAAGACCTGTATTACCGGTTAAACGTGGCGTCCCTGCACATGCCGCCGTTAGCCGATATCCGTCAGGATATCCCGCTTCTGGCCGATCATTTTGTCAAAAAGATCGCCTGTGAAAACAACGCAGACCCCAAAGTCCTGGCCCCGGAAGTGGTGGATTATCTGCTAAACCGGAACTGGCCCGGAAATATCCGGGAGCTGGAAAACACCATCCGGGGATGGTGCGCCCTGACCGCCGATTCCATCATCACCCTGGCCCATACAGGAAAAACCCCTGAATCCCGGGTTCAGACTCCGGATGTACGCCAGGTGGACGTGACCCGGCCTTACAAGGATCTCAAGGCAGAGATTATTGACAGCTTTACCCTTGATTACCTGTGCCGGCTGCTGGCCCACACCAGCGGCAATATCAGCCTGTCGGCCCAGATCAGCGGAATCAAGCGCCAGTCCCTGCAGAAAATCATCAAGCGCTACAACGTGTCTGTGGATCAATACCGGTCATAGGCCGGCAAAACCCGGCCGCAGCCCCATTTTTATCCGATCCCGGATGACGCAGCAAAGCGGCACTGCCACCTTCAGGCGGCAGTGCCGCTTTTTTGCGGACCCGACTCCTTAACCTTCCCTGATTTTAAAGAAATCCAGTTTGCTGGACAGCTTTTGCTGACATGCCATGGTTTGTGGTTCCATGCCGCCCAAAGGCGGCAGTTTAGGAAAGAACAATGGTGTCCTTTGCTTTAAATTAAATAAAATCAAAATGTTAAAAATAGAGATGCAATTTGGCACCTTTATTGCTCTTAAGAGCGGCGAAAAATTGCAACCCTATAATTCGTGCCTGTTCAGCCATGCCGGGCAGGCACCTCATTTTTTTTATTTGATGGAATCGTAAAAAGGCCCAAATCGGATATAACCGCTAATCAATGAACAAATAACTTATTGATTTTACTTAACACTTAATCACTTAAAACTTAACACTGCCTGTAAAAAAGACTTTTTACAGGCTCATCTTTATTTCAATTTTTAAGGAGGAAAAAGTGGTCGAAAACATTGAACAAAGAAGTCCCGACGATGAAGTGGTAATGGACAAGCCCACCAGCCAGTGGTCTGATTTATGGAAAAAAGAAGATTACATGGCCATATGGCTCGGGTTTTTTATTCTGCTGGTGGGAGTGCTGATTTATTTCAACAATGCGCCTTCCGGAATGGACCAGACCATTTCCAGCGCCAATGCCACACTGGAAGAGCAGGCCGACCGGGCACCGTTTAAAACCATTGAATGGTACCAGGCCATGGACGCCAAATCAAAGCTCAAAGCCACCGGCTCATCCATCGGCAAAACCATCAAGGAGTTTACCAGCAAGCCCCAGGGCTGGAGCGGCAACCCGGTGCATGCCTTCTACATGAGCGAGGAAACCGCCGGTGAAATCCGCAGGAAGGCATCTGTGAAATACGAGGCCGCCAGCCAGAGAGCCGAAGCCGCTCTGGAAGAGGCCAAACAGGCCCAGCAGGCTGCGGCAGCCGCGAATTTTAACAACGAATCGTTAAATGAGCAGGCCACCGATGAGATCATTCAATGGCGCGAGGCCAAAGCAAGTGCATCGTCTGCAAAAAAGAAAGTCGGGGTTTCGGCGTATAACCAGATCCCCCATCTTATTGGCCTGATGATTGTGCTGGCTGTGTTTTTCGGCATCGGCATGAAGTTTATGGGAAAATCCTTTGGCCAGTTTGTAAAGGGTTTTTTGTTTGTGTTTCTGATTGCGATTCTGGCCTATACCGCTGCAAGCAATGCCACCATGAAGCATTACGGCATCGGCTATGCCGCCTGGGCCATTTTGTTCGGCCTGATTATCAGCAACACCGTGGGCACGCCCAAATGGGTCATGCCTTCGGTGCAGACCGAATATTTCATCAAAACCGGCCTTGTGCTGCTGGGTGCTGAAATTCTTTTCGGAAAGATTCTTTCCATTGGCGTTCCCGGAATCTTTGTGGCCTGGGTGGTTACGCCCACTGTGTTGATCACCACCTATATTGTGGGCCAGAAACTCATCCGGATTCCCTCAAAAACCCTGAACATGACCATCTCAGCCGACATGTCCGTGTGCGGTGTGTCTGCTGCCATTGCAACGGCTGCGGCCTGCCGGGCCAAAAAAGAGGAGCTGACCCTGGCAGTAGGGTTGTCTCTTGTGTTTACTTCCATTATGATGATTTTGATGCCGGCTTTTATCAAGGCCGTGGGCATGCCCGAGATCCTGGGCGGCGCCTGGATGGGCGGCACCATTGACGCCACCGGCGCGGTTGCCGCAGCCGGGGCGTTTCTCGGCGAGCGGGCCCTGTATACGGCGGCCACGATCAAGATGATCCAGAACGTGCTTATCGGGGTTATCGCATTCGGGGTTGCTGTTTACTGGTGCGCCAAAGTGGACTGCGCCCCGGGCCAGCGGGTTTCGGCCGTGGAGATCTGGCACCGGTTCCCGAAGTTTGTCATCGGGTTTATCACCGCATCCATCGTGTTTTCTTTCATGTATTCGAGCATGGGCGCAGACGTGTCCTACGCGGTTATTGATCACGGCGCACTGCGGGGCATGTCCAAGATTTTCCGGGGCTGGTTTTTCTGCCTGGCCTTTGTGAGCATCGGGCTGGCCACCAATTTCCGGGAGCTCAAGGAATATTTCAAGGGCGGAAAGCCGCTGATTCTTTATATCTGCGGCCAGACCCTGAACTTGTGCCTCACGCTTTTGATGGCATACATCATGTTCTACAAGGTGTTTCCGGAAATCACCGCAAGAATCTGATCGCTCAATTTAGGTAATCATAAAAAGGATATCAGTTATGGCGATTTGCCGGAACAAATCAAATGACCCGGGCCCGGGCGCAGGCGTTGAAAATGCGCCCGGGGGTCTGCGGGGTGTTGTCAGGCTTCTGGTGAGCATGGGATTGATTTACATGTTTATGTTTCATCTGGGCCCGGCCCTGGAACAAGGCGCGTGGATCAAGCCCATGGCCGATTTCATCGAGGAGCGAAACATTGAATCCAGCATGTATTTCTACACTGAGGTCGAAGAGTTCTCCGATGCCCGGTTAAACTGGCAGCACACCATGACCTATGCGCCCCGGGCGTTGACAGAACCGGCGCTTTGCCCCTAAAATCCTCCCTCAAACGACCGGGCGGCAAATTTGTCGCCCGGTCTTGTCTTTTCTTGAAAAATCCTCCGGGTATCATATACTGATGGCACCGTAAAAAGCTTTTTGCCGCGTCCGCTGTTTTTACAGGAAGGAAGCCTTTCGGCCGGGAGCCGATATCTGCGTGAAACCCTGAGACCATCAGGAAGGTCAAATTGAGACAAAAATCACTTTTTTCCCAACTCGATGAATTGTTTCACCCCGCAAGCGTGGCCATTGTGGGCCTGCCCCAGGGCATGAAGACCGGAAAGCTCTTTTTGCTCGCCTTACAGGACATGGGCTTTGCCGGCCCCATTTATCCGGTCAACCCCAATGCGGAAACCATTGACGGCCTTGCATGCTACCCGGATGTGGCTTCCATTGACGCCCCTGTTGATCTGGCCATCGTGCTGGTGGGCCGGGACGCCGGCCCGGAGGTGGTCCGGCAGTGCGCGGAAAAAGGGGTAAAGGCGGTGGTGTTGTTTACCGCGGGCTACAGGGAGAGCGGTAGTGAAAATGGCCGGCGCATGGAAGCCGAAATGGTGGCCACAGCCCGTGCTGCGGGCATGCGCCTGTTCGGGCCCAACTGCATGGGCCTTTACGTGCCCGCTTCCGGGCTTTCCTTTTTTCCGGGATTGTGCCGAAAGCCCGGGCGTCTGGGACTGATTTCCCATTCCGGATCCCTTGCCAACATCATCGGCCGGGAGGCGGAAAAAAAGGGCCTGGCCTTCAGCAAGGCCGTGAGCCTGGGAAACGAGGCCGATGTCCAGAGCGCGGATCTGCTTTCTTATTTTGCCCGGGACCCGGAAACTGATGTGATCGGCGCCTATCTGGAGGGCATCACCGACGGCCGGTATTTTTTTGACGCCCTGCAAACCGCGGCTGCGGCAAAACCCGTGGTCCTGTGGCGGGTGGGCCTGACAGCCGAAGGCGGCCGGGCGGCATCTTCTCACACCGGTGCCATGGCCGGATCACAGCGGGTCTGGCAGGGCCTGATGCGCCAGTGCAATGCAGTGCCTGTTGAAGGCTGGGACCAATGGGTGGATACCATGATGGCCTTTTATCTGCTGCCGCCGGTATCGGGCCGGCGCATGGCCATTATTTCCGGTCCCGGCGGCCTGGCGGTTTCCGCAGCCGAGGCCGTGGGCCGCCAGGGCCTGGAACTTGCCGGGTTGTCGGAAAACACAAAAACGCGCCTGGCAAAATATGTGCCGCCCACTGGCACCAGTCTGTCCAATCCCGTGGATGTGAGTCTTAACGCGCATATGGACATGAATATTTTTGCCAGGGCCGCGGAAATTACGGCTGCAGATGCCGGCGTGGACGCGGTTTGCGTCATTGGCTCAGGCCTGGATGAAAACACCAACAACGCCTATATCCAGGCCATGATCCGGACACAGCAATCATCGGGCAAGCCGTTTCTCATCGTGGGCATTGCCGGCATGCCCGCAGATACCGGCCCGCGCCTGTGCAGCGCCGGGGTGCCGTTTTTTAAGACCCCGGAAAGGGCCATGGCCGCATATGCCCGGGTGGCCGGCTATTATGGCCGCCGGACATAAACCCGCCTTATTTGTTGAAACTATCTGGCCTTGTGTCTATTGTTTGAAACAGTGCTGAACAATAAACAGGCTGTTTTATCTGCATCCATGCAAGGCAAAGGAGAGGTATGGGCTGGAAAATTAAACCGAAAATCGAAGAGATTCTGAAAAAAGCCATGGATTTCAACGGCATTGACCAGCCGGAAGCCATTGCGCTCATGCATTTGGATCTGGATTCCCGGGAAACCTATGCCCTGATGCACACAGCCAACCAAATGAGCCGGCAGCAGTTTGGATTAAAGGGGGAAAACCATTTTCATATAGGTGTCAACGTGGAGCCCTGCCCCTTGAACTGCCTTTTTTGTTCCCTGACGGAAAAAGCCGGAATCTTTACGGAAAAAATTGAGTTTTCCATTGACGATATTCTGCAGTGGGCCCGGATCGGAGCGGAAAACCAGGCAGATGCCTTAAACATCATGACCACCGGCACCTATTCCTTCAAGCGATTGCTGGAGGTTGGAAAGCTTTTGAAAAAAACAGTGTCCGTACCGCTTGTGGCCAATACCCGGGATATCACCCACAAAGAAGGCGAGCAGCTTTTGGATGCGGGTTTTGTGGGGGCCTATCACGCCGTGCGCCTGGGCGAAGGCAAGGATACCCCCCTTCAGGTGGAAAAGCGGATCCAGACCATCCGGGTGCTAAAGGATGTGGGCCTGCAATGGATGAATTGCGTGGAACCGGTGGGGCCCGAACACCAGATTGAGGAAATTGTGGACCGGATGTTTCTGGCCCGCCAATATGGGGCCACCTACAGCGGGGTCATGCGCCGGATCAATTTTTCCGGATCGCCCATGGAAAAACACGGCATGATCACGGAGCGGGAAATGGCCCGCATGGTGGCTGTCAGCCGTCTGATCATGGGGGATGTGCCCCGGGCCCACTGCACCCACGAACCGCATACCGCCTCTCTGATGGCCGGGGCCAACCTGTTTTTCCCGGAAGTGGGCTCAAACCCCCGGGACGGTGCAGATCAGGTGGGCGGCGGCCGGGGCCGGTCTTTGCAGCTCACCGCACAGATTCAAATGGAAATGGGCCTGGACCCGATGCTGCCGTCCAATTGTTTTGCCCGCTCCGTCCGGGCAGCAGGTGCTCAATTGTAGCCATTTTGACAAGAAAAGGGAAGAGACATGCGACCTGAGCCCCTGATCAAAGCCATCCTCATCATTGCCGTCTGTCTGGGCCTGGCTGCGGCCGGCCCCGATGCTGTTTGTGCCGATGAATTGCGCATCGGGACATGGAAGACCGCCCAGACCATTGCCCCGTTTTACTATGGCGATTTTGTTTCCAAGAAGGATAAGATCAACGTTTATCCATTCACCAATCCGGCGGATCAGAAAAACGCCCTGCTGGCCGGAAGCCTGGATATGTGCGGCACCACCGTGGCCCATGCCATCCACTCGGCATCCATGGGACAGCCGGTGGTGATGGTGGCCGCGCTTTGCAATAAATGTTCGGCCCTTGTGGTCAGAAAAAATGCCGGCATTGAAACGGTTGCGGATTTGAAGGGAAAACGCATCGGCTATGTTCCCGGCACCATGCACGAGATCTTGCTGCGCGAGACCCTGAGCCGCAGCGGGCTTTCCGTGAAAACCGATGCTTCCCTGCTGCGCATTGATTTTTTCGACATGGGGCTGGCCCTTTCCCGGGGCAGCATTGACGCTTTTCTCTCCGGGGAGCCCTTTCCCGCACAGGCTGTGGAAAAGGGCTACGGCAAAATTCTGGCCTATCCCTATTATGATGAGGCCGTGGGCGACATTAACGCCGGCATGCTGGTCACCAGGAATTTTGCGCAAAAACATCCTCAAAAGGTGCAAAAGATGGTCACGGCCCATGCCCGGGCCACCCGGTATCTTGCCCGCCACCCGGACCAGTGGCTGAAGCGGGCATCCAGGTTTGGCACCCAAAAATCCATCCTGGAAAAGGCCGCGGCCAACATGGAACTGGCCTGGGACATGGATGCGGTGTTTGTCAGCCGGGTCAAAGCCCTGGGAGAACGGATGGCGGCTTTGGGCATGATTCGCCGGCAGCCGGATTACAAGGAATTGATCGATTTGTCTTTTGTCCGGCAGGCCCGAAAAGAGATCAGCACTGATGAATGATGCCGGAAAATCGCGGGCCGGTATCAATGGGGTGCTGCCCTGGATACTGCCGGCAAGTCTGATCCTGGCATGGCTGGCAGCCGCTGAACTGCGCCTTGTGCCGCCATACATCCTGCCGCACCCCAAAGAGATTATCGATGCCGGTTATATTTATATTTTCAGCGGTCCGGATACGGGCATGTACGCAGGCCGTTTTTTTGCTGATGCAAAAGCCAGTCTGATCCGGGTATTTGCCGGATTTGCAATTGCCGCGGCAGTGGGCATCCCCCTGGGAGTGATGTCCGGGCGGCTGCCGGTTGTGGATCGGCTGCTGAGCACCTCGGTTAACGGCATACGCGCGGTTCCGGGAATCAGCTGGCTGCCCCTGGCCCTGATCTGGTTTGGCATCGGCATGAAAACCACGGTGTTTCTCGTGTCCCTGGCCGCTTTTTTCCCCATCTACATCAATTGCGCCGGCGGAGTCCGCCAGGTGAGCCCTGTGCTCCTGCGGGCCGGGGCCATGATGGGGGTCCGCCGCCTGCGCGGAACCTTTGCGATCCTTCTGCCCGGGGCCATGCCTTCTCTGGTATCCGGACTGCGTCTGGGGCTGGGCATTTCCTGGGCCTACCTGGTTCTCGGAGAGCTTACGGGCGTGCAGAACGGGCTCGGGGCCGTGATCATGGACGCCCGCATGGTGGGCCGCACGGATGTCATCATCGTCGGTATTGTCATCATTGCCGTGATCGGACGAATATCTGACCAACTGCTTACAGGATGTTTGCGGCTCTGCTTTAAAAGCGCCAGGAGATCGGCATGACAACGCAATTAAAAGTGCTTTCCGCCGGGAAGCCGTCGGATGCCGGAAAAACCCCGATTCTTGAAGTCCGTGACCTGGGGCTGCATTTTACGGTCAACGGCGCTGTGCTGCCGATTCTCGAAAACATCGGGCTTTGTGTGCAGCCCGGGGAAATGATCTGTGTTCTGGGGCCCAGCGGATGCGGAAAAACCACCCTGTTAAATGTGCTGGCCGGGTTTTTAAAGCCGGGCACCGGGCAGGTCCTGACCCACGGCCGGCCCATATCCGGTCCCGGCCCGGACAGGTGCGTGGTTTTCCAGGAGGACGCACTTTTCCCCTGGCTGACAGTGGCGGAAAACATCGGCTTTGGATTAAAAGGCAAAAGCTTTTCCCGCCGGCAGCGACAGGAAATGGTGGAGCGCTATCTCAACCTGGTCGGTCTTTTGCCCTTTGGCGGCTATCTGCCCTCTGAAATTTCCGGCGGGATGCGACAGCGGGTGGCCCTGGCGCGGGTGCTGATCCTGGAGCCCGCAATTCTGCTCATGGACGAGCCTTTTGTGGCCCTGGATTCCCAGACCCGCCAGGAGATGCAACAGCTGCTGTTAAGCCTCTGGAAGCGATTTTCCCACACTGTCGTGTTTGTCACCCATGATGTCCGGGAAGCCGTCACCCTTGCCGACCGGGTGGTCATGATGGACAAAAACCCCGGGCGGGTGAAAAAAGTGGTTGAAATGGATCTGCAAAGACCCCGGGACCCGGCGGGCGATCTTTTCCACAGGCAGTGCGGGCGATTGGATGACCTGCTGCGAAGAAGATAAGCGGTAATTACTCCTGCAAAAGATGGTTTTGTCTTTTTTCCATCAAAAGATAGGCTTCTCTGCGGTGACAGATGCCCAGGACAAAAATCTCATTGTCCTCCACCCTAAACACGATGCGATAATCCCCGACCCTGAGCTTCCGGTAGTTTTTCAGCGTTTTGCGCAGGGGTTCTCCATACTCCTGGGGGGCTGCCAGAAGGCGGGTTTCTATGGCCCGTTTCACCCGTTTCCGGATGTCATTATTGAGTTTCGGAATATCGCGCTTCTTCACATCAGGATGATAGAGAAGGGAAAACGACACGCTATTGCCACACTTCTTCATGTGTCAGTGCCCTGTCGCGGTCAAAATCCTCATCGCGCCGGGCGGCAAAATCGGCCAGAGCCCGGTCTTCGCGCAGCTCCAGGGCTTCCCTGGCCAGATCACGCATCAGCATGGACAAAGACAATCCCTGTTCTTCGGCAAGCTCATGCAGGGCGTTGTATAAGGGCTTTTCCAGTACAACATTGATTCTGGGATTTTTTGAAGGCATGTGAAACCTCTTTTTTCAAATATTTTTCTTGTAGTGTTACACTTATGCCTCACCATGTCAAGCACTGCTTTCAGACAACTTCTAAAATTGCATCCCGGATCTTTGCCGGTTCAAAAACCACATCAAAGCACCCGCCTCCGAATCCGCCGGCTTCATTTACCGACTGGATCCAGTTTTGTATGGCCGTGCGTTTTGCAATAAATATTTGCAATTACGTAATTGTATGGTTAAACTGGAAACATAAAATTGCTCGTAAGTTGTCATGACCTGCGGCTTTCACCTTTTTATCGCTGATCGTCAAAAAATGGAGTGTTTTTTTTGCTCCGCCAAAAAGAAATGGTTGAAGCAGGAAACATCCTGTAAACTCAAGACAAGGAGGTTTAAATGAAAGTTTTGGGCGTATCCGGATCGCCGATTGAAAACAGCAACACGGACCGTGCTGTTAAAACCGTGTTGGGAGCCACGGGCGCGGAAACAGCGTTTTTTAAGCTCAGCGAGCTTGAAATCGAACCCTGCCGCGCCTGCCTGGGATGCGTGGATACAAACGAATGTGTTATCGGCGATGACGGCAATATGCTGGCGGAAAAAGCCAAACAGGCCGATGGCCTCGTAATCGGCGGGTATACCCCTTATTCCAGCATTGACGCCCGGACCAAGGCGTTTCTCGAAAGGCTGTATCCGCTCCGGCACAAGCATGGATTCATGAGCGGAAAATCCGGCGTGGCCGTGGTGACATGCGCGATCCCGCAAGACTGTGAAGGCATGCCCCCGGCCTGCGAAAGCGGTGCCAACAGCATCTTTTATTATATGATGGAAGAGGGTATGAATTTTCTGGGATCCGTGAAAATCCAGGGAAACATTCCCTGCATTAGCTGCGGCTACGGCGATGCATGTGAGATGGCCGGGCTTAAGATGATTTTCGGCCCGGAGGCCTCTGTGGATACAGTGGGCGTAAATACATTTGAAACCCAGGCCGAGGCGGAAAAAGCCGCCAGGAAACTGGGTGCCGGCCTGCGGGATGCCATCATGAAACAAGCCTGACCCATGCAGATAAAATAACAAGCGTTGGTTTTTGTCATTGCCCGGGTTTGGGACTATGGTTTTAAACAGTGGTTTTAAACAGTTGCAGACCATACAGGACTCATGTATCATATAAAGATGGGTCAAAACCAGGGGCAACCGGAGCGCTTATGGGATATGGCATTGAAAAAGACATTACGGTTCTGGCCGGTGATATCGGCGGGACCAAGACGGAGCTGGCCGTATATGCCTCCCAAAACGGCCTTCGCCGGCCCCTGGTAAAGGAAAAATTCCCGAGCCGGGATTATTCGGGCCTTGAAGCCATTATAGAAAAATTTCTGTCAACCCGGAATATCCATATTGATCGGGCCGCCTTTGGCGTGGCCGGCCCGGTTGTGGGCGGGCGGGCAAAAATCACCAATCTGCCCTGGGTTATGGAAGAATCCGCACTTGCACAAACCCTCGGGATTCAATCCGTCTGCCTGCTAAATGACGTAACCGCTTTTGCAAACGCAGTTGCGGTGCTGACTGAAGACGATCTGCACGTGATATACGCGGCAAGCCCGGAGACAGGCGGAACCATGGCTGTTGTGGCCCCGGGCACGGGTCTTGGAGAGGCGTTTCTGACCTGGGACGGAACAGGCTACCGGGCTTTTGCCTCTGAAGGCGGGCACACCGATTTTGCGCCTACAGGCCCGGGGCAAACCGGACTGCTTGCGTTTCTGGCAAACCGTTATGACCATGTCAGCTATGAGCGCGTGTGTTGCGGCATGGGCCTGGCCAATATTTACGCGTATTTGAAACATACCGGGCATACCGGAAATCCGGATTGTCCGGCTGAACAAATTCCCGCAGAACAAGATCCGGTGCCGGAGATTATCCGGGGTGCATTGGACAAAAACCAGCCTTGCAATCTTTGCCAAAAAACCCTTGAAATGTTTGTCTCTGTTCTGGGCGCAGAAGCCGGAAACATGGCGTTAAAGACAATGGCCACAGGCGGCATCTATCTTGGCGGCGGCATACCGCCCCGGATTTTACCGCTTCTGGAAAGCGGGGCTTTTTTGGATGCTTTTGTGCGCAAGGGCCGGATGAGTGAACTCATGAAAAAAATACCGGTTTACGTGATTCTGCATTCCGAGGCGGCCCTGCTGGGTGCGGCGCGCCATGCAATGACGGCCCCGGGATAAAACAAGGAAGACTGCGGGCCAGGCAAGACTTGCCAGGATGTCATGGCATCCATGAGCAGGACGCTGAAGCAAAAAAGCAAAAGGAGCACAAACATGACCACACGCATCCCGTATCTTACGGCACGGCCGGCCTGGAAGGCCCTGGAAAGCCACTTTAATGACATTGGTGACCTGCATCTGCGCACGCTGTTTGCAGACGATCCAGAGCGCGGCCAACGCCTGACAGCCGAAGCGGCAGGGCTGTACCTCGATTACTCGAAAAATCGCGTCACTGATGAAACCATGGGGCTATTGCTGGAGCTGGCAAAACAGTCCGGACTGGAGGACCGGATTGAGGCCATGTTTTCCGGTGAAAAAATCAACATAACGGAAAACCGCGCTGTTCTGCATGTGGCCCTGCGCGCTTCGCGCCAAACCGCCATCATGGTTGACGGCGAAAATGTTGTTGATCATGTACATGCGGTCCTTGACAAGATGGCGGATTTTTCCAGCCGGGTCCGAAGCGGTGAATGGAAAGGGCACACCGGCCGGCGGATTTACAATATCGTCAACATCGGCATCGGCGGATCGGATCTCGGCCCGGTTATGGCCTATGAGGCGCTTAAGCATTACAGCGACCGGTCCATGAATTTCAGGTTCGTGTCCAACATTGACGGCACGGATGTGACAGAGACCCTCCGTGACCTGGACCCGGCCGAAACCTTGTTTATCATTGCTTCCAAGACGTTTACCACCCAGGAAACCATGACCAACGCGCAAACCGCGCGGGAGTGGCTGATCAAGGGCCTTGGCGGCGACAGTGATGCCGTGGCCCGCCATTTTGTGGCAGTATCCACAAATGCAGACAAGGTGGCGGAATTCGGCATTGACACGGCCAATATGTTCGAGTTCTGGGACTGGGTCGGCGGGCGTTATTCCATGGCCTCGGCCATCGGCCTGTCCACAATGGTTGCCATCGGCCCGGATGGCTTTCGCAGCCTGCTCGACGGCATGCGGCAGATGGACGAGCACTTCCGCACCGCTGCTTTTGAGCACAATCTCCCGGTGCTCATGGGGCTGCTGACCGTGTGGTACACGAACTTTTTCGGCGCACAGAGCGTCGCAGTCCTGCCTTACGAGCAGTACCTGAACCGGTTTCCGGCTTACCTGCAGCAGTTGACCATGGAGAGCAACGGCAAGCACGTCACCCTCGACGGTACTGTGGTCGACTACCAGACCTGTCCCGTGTACTGGGGTGAGCCCGGCACCAACGGCCAGCATTCCTTTTATCAACTTATCCACCAGGGAACCCGGCTCATACCCTGTGATTTTATCGCATTCGGCCAATCGCTCAACCCTGTGGGGCAACATCACGACATTCTCATGGCAAATGTTTTTGCCCAGGCCGAGGCCCTGGCCTTTGGCAAGACACCCGCGGAAGTCAGGGCAGAGGGCACGCCGGACTGGCTGGTGCCGCACCGGGTCTTTGACGGCAACCGGCCGTCAACCACGATTCTCGCCGGGCGGCTTACCCCGGAAACGCTCGGAAAACTCGTTGCCCTCTACGAGCACAGCGTGTTTACCCAGGGCGTGATCTGGAACATTGACTCATTTGACCAGTGGGGTGTGGAACTGGGCAAACAACTCGCCACCCGCATCCTGCCTGAACTTGATACAAAAAACGAGTCCGGGGCCGGACACGACAGTTCAACTAATAATCTGATCCGGCGCTACCGGGAGATGAAATAACTGTCCGGGTTATTCCCCGGACAGTGAGTAAAAACAAGAAAAACAGCAATGCATGCGTCCTGCAGATTCCGGGGGCCGGGCAAAGGCGGCCCCATAAAATTCAAGTGATGATCACAGTTGTTCGTCGATTGCTTTCAAAAGTGTCTCTGTCTGGTCTTTTAAAAGAGAAATACCTTTATTTTTCCTGTAGACGATCTTTCGGTCCTTGTTCACAATGATGTATACCCGGCTGGCCGCAGGAAATAGCCAATGATCCGCATTGTAGGTCCTGGTTACTTTTCCGTCCTCGTCTGAGAGGAGCGTGAGATCGTCAAGACCGTGTTTTTTGATAAATTTCCGATGCGATGCCACCGAGTCATAGCTGATTCCCAGAACCTTGATTTGCCGCGATTCAAATTCACTGATGTTTTGTTGAAACTCAACAAATTCAGCAGTTCAGTTTCGGCTGTCGTCTTTTGGGTAAAAAGCGATCACTGCGCCCTGGTAATTTTCCAGTGTATCGCTTAAGCCCACAAGGTTTCCGTCCTGATCCGGCAGGGTGAAATCATGAGCAAGATCATTGATTTCATGGGGTTGTTTGTCCCCGCCCAAAGAAGCACAGGCGGTGAGAAATAAAAAGAAAATGAAAAGCAAAGACAACTTCCTGATCGGCATTCCCCTATCTCCTTTTTTTTGCATTTTTTACCAGTAAATCCATCTATCGGACAGATGCGCCCAAACCGGGCGCAATGCTTTCAAAGATTGAAAATTTCCCGGAACGTCCGGTGCTGCAGGATATCCCGGAGCCATCGGGTTGTATCCGGGGGATCGTAAAACGGCTGCTGCTGGTACAGATCCAAAAATGGTTCATAATAAAGGGCCCTGAATTGCTTGTATTTTTTTGTTACAACGTCTTTGACAGTGGGCCTGGAAGGATGGTGGAATCTTAGCTTTTTCGGATCCGCCATTCCAAGGCTGAGAAATGCGGTTACTTTGTTGGCGCAGCAGCAGGGATTTTTCGAATCGATTTGCCCGCAGAAATCATTCACATGCGGACTGATCTTTTTTCTTGCCCGGGAAAGTATCTTTCTGAAATTGACCTTTGAAATCTCCATGATTTCGCTTCCCTCGGTATCCGGGATACCGAAAATGCCGCCAAGGATGAAAACCATGCGTTCCTTGCGGCTCAGGCACATGATCATCCCAGTCATGCAGCCGATTTTGATCTCCTCTTCAAGCAGATGTTTTTCCGGATGACAACAGGCCCTGTCCTCAGGCAGTTTTTCAATAAGAGAGACATAGGTTTCAATGTCATTGATCCTGTACTCGAATTTCTTCTTCTTCATGGTCAGCACGTGATTTACTGTTATCCGGTAAATCCATGTCCGAAACGCCGCCTTGTCCGGATCATAGGAAGGCAGTGCCTTGATTGCCTTGATCAGGATTTCCTGGGTGATATCGCTGGCATCGTCGTGGTCCATCACCATTTTAAATGCGATATTGTATATCCATGCCTGATGGCGCAAAACCAGTTTTTCGAGCGCAGTTTGAGATCCCTGCATGGAATCTTCTACAAGCTGAAAATCGGTTTCCCCGACGTCGTGTTTTTCTGTAAATAGTGCCTGTCCGAAAACTATTATTTTCTAGATTTGCGCGGCAGCGGGCGGGGCCCCCGAGACAGCTAAACAATGGTTCAGAACAATATAGCTCC
>NZ_JBSRLA010000062.1:0-20463 GCF_055149105.1 Desulfosalsimonas sp.
TCAACCGCAATGTGCTTGCCGAAGCCCAGCGCCGGGTAAGCCTGGACCTTCGTTCCGCATGGAGTGTGCTGCATCACGAGCAGGAGAACCTTCGACTGTTTGTGAGCATTCTCGCCACCGGAAAACGGGTGGAGGATGCCTACAACAACCCGTCATCCGGCGCTTTTCGTGCGGATCTGGAGGAAGCCCGCCTGCAGTCCGGGTTTGATTTTTTTTCCATGACCGACAGCAAGGGCCGGGTCATCCTCCGGACCGTATCGCCTTATCATACCGGCGATTATCTTTCCAATAACCCTTTTGTTTCCAAAGCGCTCAGGGGCGAAACCGTAAGCGGGTTTTCCGTTTTAAGCGCCCGGCGCCTTAAGGCCGAGGGAGGCAACCTGGAGGAAAGCGCCTTTATTGTTTTCAAGCCCACCCCCAAGGCCAAGCCGAGAGCCAAGGATTCGGAGTCCGCAGGTATGTGCCTGATGGCTGCCGCACCGATCCGCGATGATCAGGGCAATATGCAGGGCGCCCTCTATGCCGGCATTCTTTTAAACCGGAACTATGAACTGGTGGACCGGATCCGCTCCATCGTGTTTGAAGACAAGCAATATAACGGACGTCACCTGGGAACCGTGACCACCTTTCAGTGGGATACGCGAGTCGCCACCAATGTCACCACCCGGGAAGGCAACAGGGCGATCGGCACCCGGGTGAGCGCAGAGGTCTATGACCAGGTCCTGGAGAACGACCGGAGTTTTTACGACCGCGCTTTTGTGGTCAATGACTGGTACATCAGCGCTTATGATCCCATCCACAACCTGGAGGGCGAAACCATCGGGATCCTTTATGTAGGTGTGCTTGCCCAAAAGTACGAAGATCTGAAAATGTCGCTGTGGAAACTCTACGGCGTGATGTGCCTGGTGCTGTCCCTTTTTGTGCTCGGCGTGGGCGGCATCTTTTCAGCCCGGATGACGGGTTCTGTCAAGCGCCTGGCCGACGCGGCCGCAAAGATTGAGACAGGCGATTTCCACATGCAGGTGCCGGAGCCTTCCCAGAATGACGAGGTCCGGGATCTGACAAGATCCTTTAATGCCATGGCCGCCAGCCTGCAGGAAAGAGAGGAGAAGATTCAGGCTGCCAACAAGGCGCTGGCGCAGACCAACGATTCGCTCCAGCGATTAAACGCCAGTTACCTGGATATGCTCGGATTTGTGTCCCATGAACTGAAAAATACCCTGGGCGTGATCTACACCTCGGCCCGGGCCCTGGAGCAGGGGTTTGCCGGAAAAATGACACCTTCCCAGGAAACGCTGATTAAAAACATTTCCCGCAGCATTCATACGGCAGTGGTCATGACGCGCAATTACCTGGATCTCTCCCGGATCGAAAAAGGAGAGCTGAAAGTTGAGGCCAGGGAAATCGAACTCATCAAAGATGTGATCGCTCCGCTGCTCGAAGAGTTGCGGCCCGCTATCGAGCAGAAGCGGATGCAGGTGGAAAATCGGCTTCCCGAATCCCTTGATCTGATGGCAGACCCGGAGTTAATCCGTATCGTGTTCAAAAACCTCCTGAACAATGCCGTGCAATACGGCCGGCAGGAGGGGCGCATCAGGATCGGGTACAACCTGGCAGAAAATTTGCATGAATTTGAAGTGTATAACGAGGGCAAAGGTCTTCGGCCCGAAGAGATCGAAAAGCTCTTCGGCAGGTTTGTCCGGTTTGACAGGGACAGCCAAAGCTCTCGGAGTACGGGACTGGGGCTGTTTATCACAAAAGAAATCATCCGTCGGCATGGCGGATCAATCCGGGCGGAATCAGAGCCGGGCTACTGGATCCGCTTTGTTTTTACGTTGCCATGGACGAATTGATCGGCTTTCATAATCCGGGGCTTTTGGATCAATAATTCATTTTTGCATGAATTTACAGGCAAAAGAAAAAAGGGGTAATTATGAGCAATGCCAACAAGGGACGAAAACGGGTCGTTTTTCGGCTCACCGCGCCGGAGGCTACCGAAGTCTGTATCAGCGGGAGTTTCAATGACTGGGATACCCGGAAGGGTGTTATGAAAAGAAAGCCCGGGGGATTCTGGGAAAAAATCATGATGCTGCCGCCGGGCCGATATGAATACAAGTTCCGGGTGGACGGCAACTGGTGGCTTGATCCGGGCAACAGTCAGTCCTGCGGCAATCCGTTCGGCGGTCGGAATTCGGTCATTGAGGTTGCCGACAACCCGACTGCTGCCAAGAGAAAAAGCAGGCAGGTCCTGTAGTATGAGTTGTCCATTGGAAGGAAAATGCATAAGCCCTTTTCCCGGATGATCGGGAAAAGGGCTTATTATATGGTAAAGCCGTATTTCGGACGGCATGCGTCGGGGCGCGGTGTTAATCGGCTTTAAAAATAACCCCCTTTTTCTCCAGAATTTTCCTGCCCTCGCCGTTTACGGTAAAATCGATGAGCGCCTTGGCCTATCCCTGCGGTTTTCCCTTGGTAACAAAAGAAAAAGATTGGAAATAGTTGTAATCCGGGGAATCCGGTGAGATTCCATCCACATCCAGCACTTTCAGGTCGCCTTCATTGTAAACCGCCGCCCGGGTGATAAAGGAGATCACGTACGGATAAACCTTGGCGGCCCGGACCACGCCGCCCAACTCCTTCCAGTTGCTGTATCTTCCGGAGAAAATTCCCTTGATCTGCTCCCGGCTCAGAGATTTGACATCGACTTCAATGCCGGTTTGCTCCGTAAATGTCTCGAAAAATACAGGGCCGAAAGCAGCATGCATCTGCGCCGAGCAGCTGAAGTACAGCGGGTCGGATTCGGTTATGGCGGATGCAGGTACTGTAAATATGATTAGACCAATGACGGCAGTCAAAACGGTGGCAAGAATCCGGGCTCTGGTGAAGATATTTTTAGAGACCAAAGTATGGAGTTCATAAATGAAAGGCCGCACCCTTCCGGCACCGCCCTCCATACTTCGGTCACCCTGCCGGTGCTCGGGTCGCTCCCCAGCGTGGCCCTATCCCCCGGAAAGGTATGGCGAGAATAACGGCCTGACCGGGATTTTAACCAACCTCATGGCTGACGGCCCGGCAGCGGCCTCGGTGGGGCCGATTACACTGAACATGGCCGGGCTGGTCCATCCGGGCACCACTTTTCTGCCGTTTATGGCCATGTCTACGGCAGTGGCATCATCCTTTGCATATCGCCTGATCATCGGCACGCCGCCCAATGCCATCGTGTACGCCAGCGGCTACCTGGAACCCAAGGATTATCTCCGGGTGGGCATTCCCGTCTGGATTATCGCCAATATTATGCTGCTGGCCCTGACTTTGGGCTACTGGGGTTTCAGGGGGTTCGGGGATCTTGCCGGATTTTAGCACTGAAAAAACAAATTGCTTAGACTGCCACACAGGGAGGCAATATGCAGATCAACCAGAAAAAAATACGCAACCGGGCCTTTCGCATGCAAGACGGAAGACTCTATTTCACCAGGGAGGCGGAGCGCAGAATCTTTTTCGTGCTCACCCTGTTGATGCTGGCCGCCGGTGTCATGATCCGGATGGGAGTGATCTGATATGGAACTGAGCCATGCGCATTCAAAACAGTTTTTCGGGCCGCGGACATATGCGGCACGGATGGCCCGGATTGTAAGTGCCCCACGGATGTTTTTCCGGGAATATGCCGAAACCGGTCATTTGTTTTTGCCGGTATTTGCACTGGTTCTTTCCGGCGGGTTTTATGCCTGTACAAGCCTGCTGGTCCATGCCTGCCCGCAGCCCATGGCGGCATTGATGATATTTTTCATCAATGCCGCGGGCATGCCGGTTCTGGCAGCCGGTATGGGCTATGCCGTAAGCCGGATGATCCTGCGAAGAAGGATTGGTTTCGGGCGCTTTTTCGGTATTTACGCATGGGCTGCAGCCGTTGTCCTGCCTTTGGCATGGGTGCCGTATCTGGTGCTGTTCGCAGAGGTGTGGCGATGGTGGCTCATTGGTGCGGGATTGATGATTGTATGCGGATTGAGGCGCTGGCAGGCCTTTCTGGTGGTTGTATTGACCCTGGGTGCCATGATTTAAGGATATCAATGGCTGTCAGTGCAATGGACATAGAATAAACGGGTATCCGGCATGATGCCGGGAGAAAAGGAGATCGTCTATGAGCCAGAAAATCAAGGTGTTAATGGTTGATGATGAAAAACGATTCCGGGAGACCATGGAAAAAATTTTAACGCGCCGGGGATTTGAGACCATTATGGCCGAAAGCGGTCCGGCAGCCATAGAAAAACTGGCTCAGCATCCTGACGTGGTCATTCTGGATATCCGGATGGAAGGCATGAACGGCCATGAGACACTGGCGGAGATCAAAAAACGCATGCCGGATCTGCCCGTGATCATGCTTACGGGTTACGGGGACTTGGATTCAGCCAAACAGGCACGGGATCAGGGGGCTTTTGATTACCTGGCCAAGCCCTGTGACATTGAGGTGCTCACCGGAAAAATCCGGGAGGCCACCCAAAGCCGGCAGATGCCTGAAGCATACAGGGAAAATCGGATCAAAGGGGTTATGATCCCCATTGATGAATACACCACCCTGACCTCGGATGTCACGGTGCAGGAAGCGATTTTTGAACTCAAAAAGACATTTGCAACGCGGGGCACCTCCAGGATCATGGAAACCGGTCATCGCTCCGTACTTGTTGTGGAAAAGCCCATGCAGGTCATTGGTATTTTGTCCATTCCCGATCTGATGCAGATGATTCTGCCTGCTTATCTATCAGCGCCCAAACCCTCCACTGCAGACAGCATTCAATATTCTCCCCTTTTCTGGAAGGGCGAATTCCAGCGGGCCATTGAACTGCATGCCCAAATGCCCCTCGGAGAAGTGATGTCGCCCGCCCCTATGATATCGATGCCAATGCATCGCTTATGGAGGCCACCTTTCAGATGGTTACCTACGGGGTGCGGCGCCTGCTGGTAAAGGCAGGAGATAAGGTGGTGGGCATCATCCGGGAGCAGGATCTGTTTTTTGAAATGGAGAAAATTCTGCGCGCAAAACAGGGATAAGCCCCAAAATCCGGAAAAATCAAGCGCTTGCCCTTGTCCGGGACGGTGCGTTTTGCCGGGAAAAATACAAGCCTGCATGAATTGATGCAATATGTAAAGAAAGGCTGCACCCAGCCGGGCCACAGGGTAAGCAAAAAAACGTTTTGCCGGTGATTTTCGCATGTATTGGTTATAACTGAAAATGGCACGTTTATTGCATTATGTTACTATAATAGAATTCACTGCAGGTTGTTTAACACACATTACAGGGGCATTAAGATGAGATCTTTACTGATTCTCGACAGCCAGACGGATCGCAGGCAACGACTGGTTCGCTATCTTTGTGAAGCCGGATATGAGGTGTGCGGGATCAGTGAAGCGCAATATTGCCAGTGGAATGATTATTCCGGGTTTGATCTTGTGGTTGTTAATTTTTATCCGGATGCCGCGGGGACATGGGATTTTTACATGGGTTTGAAAAAGAAATACCCGGATTTGCCGGTGCTGGTCTATCTGCAAAAAAGCTTCCACGCTTTCAGGAGCCTGAAGCAGGCCATTGACTCGGTTTTCTCATATCCGGAAAAAGCCTGCCGGCTGCCCCGGCCCGTGAGGGCCGTAAGAACCCTTGCCCGCTGTGATCATGGCCTCTGTTAACCCGTAATGGGTCATAAACGCGCCGCAGGCAACTGCGGGAAGGAATCGTTATGAGTGTATTGAATCTGGAAAAGATTTTTGCACCAAGATCCATTGCCGTTATCGGCGCAAGTGAAAAAAGCGGCAGCGTGGGCACCATGGTCACAAACAACCTGGTAAACGGCGGATACAAAGGCCGGCTTTACCCTGTGAATCCCAAATATACCCATGTGTCCGGCCAGCCTGCCTTCAAGTCGGTGGGGGACCTGCCGGCTGCCCCGGATCTGGTAGTGATTGCCACCCCCATTGAAATAGTTGCCGAAATTGTCCGGCAATGCATGGAAAAAGGCGCAGGCGGGGCAATGGTGCTGTCTGCAGGCGGCCGGGAGACCGGAAAAAAAGGCGCCGCCATAGAAGAGCAAATCAAAAGCCAAATCCAGTCCAGCGGATTTCGGGTGCTGGGCCCCAACTGCCTGGGCATCATTTCCACCCGGCATTGCATGAATGCCACTTTTGCCAACCGTATGGCACAAAGGGGCAAAATGGCCTTTATTTCCCAAAGCGGGGACATTTGCACCGCCATTCTGGATTTTGCCGAAAAGTCCCGGGTCGGATTCAGTTATTTTGTCAGTTTGGGGTCCATGCTGGATGTGGATTTCGGCGATGTAATCGATTATCTGGGCAATGAGCCGCAGGTGAGCAGCATTGTCATGTATGTGGAAAGCCTTACCCGGATACGCAATTTCATGAGCGCCGCCCGCTCCGTATCCCGGGTCAAGCCCATTATTGCCCTCAAAGCCGGCCGCACCCGGGCCGGGGCTGCGGCAGCGGCCTCTCACACCGGGGCCCTGGCAGGTGAAGATGCCGTATATGATGCCGCTTTTAAAAGAGCGGGTATTGTCCGGGTCAAGACCTTTGCGGAGCTGTTTGATTGTGCCGAGTTTATCGGAAAGCAGCCCAAACCCTCCGGCCACGGCCTGGCCATCCTGACCAATGCGGGAGGGCCGGGTGTGATGGCTGCTGATGCCCTGTGGGATTATGGATTTTCCCCGGTGACGCTGGAGCCTGAAACCATCCGGCAGCTGGATGCGATCCTTCCGCCCCACTGGAGCCATGCCAATCCCGTGGATATTTTGGGTGATGCCACAGCAGAACGATACGCGGACGCTGCCGGGATTCTTGCAAGCGCCAGGGAGGTCAACGGACTGCTGATCATGCTGACGCCCCAGGCCATTGCCGAGCCCACCCGTGTGGCTGAGTTGCTGGCCGAACAGTTAAAGAAACAATCCTTTCCGGTTTTTACAGCCTGGCTCGGGGGCAGCGACGTGGAAGACGGGCGGGCCGTATTTCACAAGGCCGGCATTCCGACCTTTGATTCTCCGGAGCGGGCGGTGCGGGCTTTTATGGATCTCTATCATCATTCCCGCAATATTGAAATGCTTCAGCAGATTCCGGAAAAACTTCCGCACCGGCTCGACTTTGACCGGCAGAAAGCAAAGGCCTTGATTGACACGGCACTGGCACGGGAAACCGGTCATATGCCGGAAATCGAGGCCAAGGGATTGCTGGCGGCCTATGGCATCCCGGTCAACCCGACCATGTTTGCCGGCACTGGGGAGCAGGCGGCAAAACTGGCGGAAAAAACAGGGTTTCCGGTGGTTTTGAAAGTGGCTTCCAGCCGGATCGTTCATAAAAGCGACGAGGGCGGAGTGGCGCTGAACCTCTGCGATTCCGCAGCGGTAAGCGAGGCTTTCGGACAGATGGCCCGGCGTATTGAGGACCGTTTTCCCGGGGCGTTTAATGGTGTCAGCGTGCAGAAAATGCTGCCGCAGGGAAGTTATGAACTCATTGCGGGTGCCAGAAAAGACCGTGAATTTGGACCTGTGGTGCTGTTCGGGACAGGGGGGGTATTAACAGAGGTGTTCAAAGACCGTTCCATCGCATTGCCCCCCCTGAACCGGCTTCTGGCCCGCAAAATGATGGAGGAAACCCGGATTTACAAAGTTTTGCAGGGATACCGCAATCTTGATGCCCTGGATCTGGTTCAGTTCGAGGCCCTGCTCATTCGGCTTTCCCAGTTGATGACGGATTTTGCCGAAATTTCCGAAATCGACATCAACCCTCTGATGGTTCATGACGGCCGGATCATCGCCGTTGATGCCAGGGTGATCGTCAGTCCTGCTGAAGTCAAAGCGCCCCTGCATCTGGTGATCAGCCCCTATCCCAATGAGTATGAAGAGCAACTGGATCTGGAAGATGTCGGCGTGTTAACGGTCCGGCCCATCCGGCCCGAAGATGCCCCGCTTCTGGAGGAGATGTTTAACGAACTTTCTCCCATGAGTATTTATTACCGGTTTTTCAGCCCCATCAAGCGTCTGCCCCACTATATGCTGGCCCGGTTTACCCAGATCGATTATGATCGGCAGATTGCCATGGTGGCAATATCCACAGCCGGAGGGATAGAGAAAATGCTTGGTGTCAGCCGGGTAATCGGGGAACCGGATGGAAAAACAGCAGAATTTGCCGTTCTTGTGGCTGACCAGTGGCATGGAAAGGGTATTGGCGCGATTTTACTGAAACGCTGTCTGGAGATTGCCCGAAGCCGGAACACGGAAAAGATTTGGGGTCTGATTCTGCCGGACAATACCAAGATGCTGGCCCTGGCCCGGAAGCTTGGCTTTGATATCCGGAAAGACAATACCGGTGAGTATGAAGCAACCCTGCGTTTCCAAAATTCCGGAGGAAAACCGGACAAACCATCTTATGCGGGTTCTGCCCGTTAAAAAAAGGAGGCCGCCAATGACCCACCACTATAACAAATATATTCCAGGAACCTACGGGAAACGTCTTCCCGGGGGCGCAGCCAAGGCAGAGGAGGTGATTTTGGAATGGGAACGCAAACGGCTCAAGGCCATCAAGAAAAAAGATACCGAAGCCCGGGTGACCAACTGCATTGCGTTTTCCCGGAAAATTGGTGTGGGCGCTCTTGAAATTGCGGATTTGGTGTCATCGCGGCTCGGGGGGATGCGCGTTGTGGACCGGGGGATTCTGGAAAAGATCGCAGAGAACAAGCATCTCGGGGAAAAAACCGTTGATTCTTTTGACGAGCGATATCCGGGAACCATGAGTGATTTTGCCGCTCTTCTGTTCGGGGAGAAATCCTTTACCATGGGCGATTACATGCGTTACTTGACCGGCGCTGTGTTTGCCATGGCCGACGCAGGGCCCACGATTTTTGTGGGCCGGGCGGTTCATCTGATCCTTCCCCGCCGCCGGTCTCTGGCTGTTCGGTTTATCGCATCCCGGGACTTCCGGGTCCGACGGATTGCAGAAATATTGGAAGTGACAGAGGATGCAGCAGCAAAGGAGCTCGACCGGGTGGACCGGGAGCAAAAGGAATTTTTCCGGAAAAATTTCAATAAAAAAGACGCTTCTGCCTATGAATTTGACATGGTGATCAATCGCGATTATCTGGAAAGCGCCGATGCTGCAGCCGAAGTCGTGGCAACGGCTTATTGTCAAAAATTTGATTAACATCACCGGCGGACTTATTCTTGGAAAATATGGCCCCGGACTCGGTTGACCCGGAAATGCCGGGGCTTTTTCAGTGCCGGTAAAAAATAACAATCAGGCAGGAGTCAGGATATGGATAATGGCAATAAAGGCCGCAGGCGGGTGACCTTTCGCCTGGCGGCTCCGGATGCCGCAGAGGTGAGCCTGGGCGGAAGTTTTAACAACTGGAACGGCAGCAAACATCTTTTGAAGAAAAAACCCGGAGGATTCTGGGAAAAAACCCTGATGCTGCCGCCCGGCCGCTATGAATACAAGTTTGTAATTGATGGAAACTGGTGTCTGGATCCGGCAAACAGGCAGAACTGCGACAATTCATTCGGCACCTGCAATTCCGTAATAGAGGTCAGCGCCGCACCCATAGCGCCGAGCCATAGAAAATCCTGACGCCCGCCTCCGAAAAAAAGTGTCTCGCATTTTCCCGGGCCGGTCATTGAAAAGCCGATTCCGGCTTATGGGACCTGTGTGTGCATGCGGCGTTTTTTTTACAATGTGTAAAAAAATCCTGCACTCTTTTTCTTTTCTTCTTTGAAAACATTGCCGCCGCAGCTTGTTTGACACGCTTTTTGAAATTTATGTTTTCCGGCATACCCCTTGCTTTTTTATTTTTTTATGACAGACGCCGCGGCAAATGCGTTAAAATCGTTGTTTTTGAATGATATTCCGGGTTTCTTTTTGATTTCAGTTAGATTTGGAGGAGTGTAGTCCATATGATGGAAAAATAAAAAAAATTCATTCATATTGACTGTATTTTTCAAAACGGCTATATAAAATCCTTTTTAGATTTTTGTTTGATGGGTGACTATTTGCTGAGCGCCCCAAAACATTGCAGGGGATTGTATTTTGACAAACAAAGAATCGCCGGAAGAAGGCGGCCAGAACGCAAAAGCTTATTACAGGAACCTGGCCCGGAACATGATTACAACCATGATCACGGTGTCTTTTGCACCCATGATTGTGGTGATTGTCTTTCTGCTGTATCATTTTGATATTTCCTATTATGAAAAAACCTATGCCCATCTCCAGGAACTGGTGCAGAAGCACAAGCAGAACATTGACACGTTTCTGGATGAAAAGCTGGCCAATATTCAGTTTCTGGTCCAGAGCAGCAGCCTTGAGCGGTTGACGGACCGGTCCATCCTCCAGGCCAAGCTCCGGTATTTGCAGCAGCAATACGGGGACGTATTCGTGGATCTGGGCGTGGTGGATGAAACCGGAAAACAGCTGGCCTATGCCGGGCCGCATGAGCTTCAGGATGCGGGCTATTTTGAGGCCGCCTGGTTTAAGCAGGCCATTGCCAAAGATTTTTATATCAGCGACGTGTTCATGGGGCTGCGCGGAAGTCCGCATTTTATCATTACCGTGCGCTGGCAGCGGCAGGGTGAGACCTATATTCTGCGGGCGACCATTGATTTCCAGTATTTTAACACCTTGGTGGAAAATTTGCGCGTGGGCCAGACCGGGTATGCATTTATCCTCAACAGCGAGGGCCGGTTTCAGACAAGGCCGGTTTTTGAAAAGGCCTTGTGGGAAAAGACCTATGATTATTTTATCCGGCGCATGGATGCCAGTGACCGGCCGGTGGAAGTGATCGAACTGCCGGACGAGTCCGGAACGACCCATATATATGCCATTGCCGGCTTAAAGAACGGTGACTGGCTTATGATTTTCAAGCAGGAGAAGTCTGATGCGTTCTCTGATATTTACCGGATGTTTAAATTTGCCGGCATCATATTTCTGGTAGGCGCCGCCGGTATTGGACTCATGGCATTTTTACTGACGAAACGAATGGTTAGAAGAATTATGAGCGCCGATAAAGAAAAGGCCAGACTCAATCAGCAGATGATTGAGACCGGCAAGCTGGCATCCGTGGGAGAACTGGCAGCCGGAATTGCCCATGAAATCAACAATCCTGTGGCCATCATGGTGGAGGAGGCCGGATGGATTGAAGACTTGCTGCAGGAAGAAGAGTTTGCCCAAAGCGAAAACCTGGAAGAATTCCGGCGGGCATTACGGCAGATTGCCACCCAGGGCCGGCGCTGCAAGGAAATCACCCATAAACTGCTCAGCTTTGCCCGCAAAACCGATGCAACATTAAAGGACGTGCAGATCAATGATCTGATCAAGGAGATTGTCGATCTTTCGGCCCAGATGGCCAGGTATAACAAAGTCATCATTGCCACCGAGCTGCAGCCGGGTCTGCCCTATGTCTGTCTGGCGCCTTCAGAGATGCAGCAGGTGATGCTCAACCTGATCAACAATGCCATTGACGCCATGGACAAAACCGGCGGCACCATCAGCATCGGCACCAAGCTCAGCAAGCTGGAGGAAAACCATATTGTCATCACAGTCGAAGACGACGGTCCGGGCATTCCGGAAGCCAATCTGAACCGGATTTTTGATCCGTTTTTCACCACCAAGGCCGTGGGCAAGGGCACGGGACTCGGATTGTCCATATGCTACGGGATTATCGAGAAGATGGGCGGCAAAATTGATGTCACCAGTACTGTCAACCAGGGCACCCGGTTCCGGATATGGATTCCCATCCAGGAGGCCGGAAAAGATTCATCTGAAAAAAAATGAACAAGGAGAGAAACACATGGCAAACCCATTTGTGATGCTGGTCGATGATGAGTCCGATTTTATCGAAACCATGTCCAAACGTCTGCAGAAGCGCGGTTTCAAAGTCCTCACAGCCACCGAAGGCAAGGAAGCCCTTGAACTGGTGAGCAAGAACCGGAATCTGGAGGTGATGATCCTGGATGTGAAAATGCCGGGTATGGACGGCATTGAAGTGCTCAGGGAAATGAAAAACAATTACCCCCTGATCGAAGTGATCATGCTTACCGGGCATGCCACCATCGAGTCGGCCATTGACGGGATGAAAATCGGTGCTTTTGATTATCTGATGAAACCCTGCGATATCGAACAGTTGAGCCAGAAGGTGCAGGAGGCGGTGGAAAAGCGCCGCGCCCAGGAAGAAAAAATTGAAAAGGCCCGGATGGAAAAAGTTGTATCCACCCGGGGCATCTAACAATCAGGATACGCTGCCATGTCTGATTCAGTAAAAGCCCGGAAAGACTGTATTCATCTTTTGCTCGTGGATGACGAGGAGGGCTATGTCAATGTCCTGGCCAACCGGCTTGGAAAACGCGGCATTGATGTGACAAAAGCCTACTGCGGTACCGATGCCCTACAGGCCGTGCGCTCCAGGGATTTTGACGTGGTGGTGCTGGATCTGAAGATGGAAGACATGGATGGTCTGGAAGTTCTTCAGGTTTTAAAGCAACTGGATAAGCGTATGGAGGTGATCATGCTCACCGGCCACGGATCCCAGGCAGCGGCCCGGGCCGGATTGGAGCACGGAGCTTTTGATTATCTGACCAAACCCTGCGAACTCGATGAGTTGCTGGAAAAAATCCGGGAGGCCTGTGTGCACAAGAAAAATAAGAAAGATCAAAAATAAGATTTGCGAGCATTCAGAATGACAATTACAGCCCCGGCTGCAAATAAAAAAAGCAGGCGGAATCGATAATGGATAACCGGCCATTGCGGACAAGGAGCCGAATATGTTTTTCAAATCCAATATATTCAAACTGGGCATTGCCATACTGCTCGGTGTCATCGTGTTGTTGCTGCCCCGACCGGAAGGAACCCAGTTCCGGATCAACGGAGATCCCGGCCAGCAGGTGCTGGCAGCGGTGGACAGCCATTTTTCCATTGCAGCCACCAAAAAGCTGAAGCAGGACGCCTATATTCTGGAAGTCCGGTCGGATCAGCCCATTGAGAAACCCGGGATTTATCTCAACCAGCAGTTGAAGAAAATGGATCTGGAGGGGGTTTCCATGGACTATGTGGACGGCCTGCCCCCAAAGGCCAAGCGGTTTCTGGCCTTGCTGGTTTTCCTGATTTTTCTTTTTATTGTCGAACCCATTCCCCTTGAGATTACCGCGATTCTGATCGGCGTGGGGCTTGTGGTCACCGGGGTCAGCGGTGTTGAAGGCGCATGGGCGCCCTACATGCATCCGGTGGTGATTTTTATCATGTGCTGCCTGATCTTTGCCATTGCCCTGGACAAATCCGGGATCACCAGGCGTATGGGATATTTTATCATTCGTAAGGCGGGCACCAGCGTGACCCGGTTTACCTTTATCATTGCAATGGGCCTTGGCTGGGCCTCCGGGTTTATGCACGATGCCGCTGCCTGTGCCGTGGGCCTTGTGACCATGCTGCCGATGATGAAGGCCGCCGGCATTGAGCCCCATACAAGAACCGCCAAATTCATGATGCTCTCCCTGCCGTTTGCCTGTTCGGCCGGCGGAATGGGCACCCTTGTGGGCGGCGGCAGAAACATGGTGGCCGCCGCTTTTCTCAAGGAATTTACCGGCATCGAGATCACCTTCTTTGACTGGATCATGTATGCCCTGCCAGCGTCTTTGATCACGGTCCCGGTGGCCGTGCTCATGGTATATCTGGTATACCGGCCGGATACAAGCATTAAACTGCCGGAACTCGATGAGGAGCTGGGCCCCTGGACCCGGACGGAAATCATTACCCTGATCATCGTTGGGCTGACTTTTCTGACCTGGTTGACCAAGGGTTTTCACGGGATCCACTATTCGATTACCGGTATGCTGGGTGTGGCGGTACTGACGGTGACCGGGTGTCTCAAATGGGAGGATATCAATGACAACCTGGAATGGGGGACAGCCCTGTTTATTTTCGGCGGTGGTATTTCCCTTGGTCTGGCCATGGGGTATTCGGGTGCCGGCGAGTATTTTGCCAACATGTTCTTCCCGGTGGTCCAGGGAGCCGGATGGCTGGGCCTGTTTATCGGGGTGGGCGTGTTCGGGGCCATTGTCACCAATACAATGGCCAATGTTGCAGCCGCGGCCCTGATTTTGCCCATCGTCATTCCCATGGCGCAGATGGAAGGCGTGGATCCCAGGGTGCTTGCCCTGTGCCTGGGCATGGCCTGCTCTTTTGCCATGCTGCTCGTGATCGGGTGTCCGCCCAATGCCATTTCATACAGCTACCGGTACTTTAAATCCGTTGATCTGACCAAGGCCGGCCTGGTGGTAATGCCGGTATTACTTACCATCATTACCGTTGTGGCCATGATCTGGTGGAATATTCTGGGGCTTGTATAATACATTAGGACAAGGCATCATGACGGATTCCGGGCAAAAACAAGACAAGCAAGCCATCGGTGTTTTGCTGGTGGATGACGAGGTTGATTTCCGGAGCACGGCGGCCAAACGGCTCAACCGGCGGGGCATTGAAGTGGCCCAGGCCGGCACCGGCGAAGAGTGCATCGGTTTGCTGGAATCCGATTCGGATCGGGTGGTGGTGCTGGATGTTAAAATGCCCGGCATGGACGGCATCGAAACCCTGGGGGTGATCAAAGAGCGCTTCCCGGAAACCGAGGTCATCCTGCTCACGGGCCATGCATCGGCCCGGGACGGGGTGGAAGGCATCAAAAAGGGCGCGTTTGACTATCTCACCAAGCCCATCGAGTTCGATCATCTGCTGGAAAAGATCCGGCAGGCCCATGACCGGCGGCGCAGAATCGAGGAGCAGAAGCGGGAGCAGGAATTCCGGGCCAAAATGGAGCAGCAGATGATCGCCACAGAACGGCTGGCCGCCCTGGGGACCCTGTCCACGGGGGTGGCCCACGAGATCAACAATCCCCTGGCCATGATGCGCGAATCGGCCGGGTTCATGCGGCTGGTGCTCGGCAAGGAGGAAATGGCGGATGTGCCCCGCAAGTCCGATCTGGAGCGGGGGCTGGACAAGATTGAAAAGGGCATTGAAAGGGTCCGGCGCATTACCCATCTGCTGCTGGGATTCGTTCGCCAGCAGGACCAGCCGTGTGCCGAAACCCGGCTGAAGGATCTGATCGAAGAAAGCCTTGAATTGGTGGGCCGGGAGGCCAGAGACAAGGAGATCGCTTTCGTACGCGAAATGGCGGAAGCCGATGGCATCATTTACAGCGACCCCTATCAGATCCGCCAGGTCTTTATCAACCTGTTGACCAATGCTGTGCATGCCATTTCAAGGCAGGGCACCATCACCATCGGTCTGCACGACAAGGGTGACCAGGTGGAATTCTTTGTTGCGGACACGGGTGAAGGCATTCCCAGGGAGAACATGAGCAAGATATTTGAACCCTTTTTCTCTACGAAATCGCCGGACAAGGGCACAGGCCTGGGGTTGTATGTAACCCGCGGAATTGTCAACAAACTCGGCGGCGACATTTCCCTGGAAAGCAGAGTGGGCCGAGGCACCACATTTCGGGTGGTGCTGCCCAAATGCCACCCGGGAGGAGTTGAATGCACGGAAGATGAGAATGTGTGCCACGATATCCTACAAAAAATCAAGGAGATGAAAAACGATGATTCAGATACCGGCCAAAGTTCTGATCGTTGACGACGAAAAAGATTTTGTGGAAATGTTTTCCCTTCGGCTCCAGGAAGCCGGCCAGAAAGTCTTCGAGGCCTACAGCGGCAAGGAATGCCTGGATATGCTGACCGAAAGACCGGATATCGATGTGGTGGTGCTCGATATCAAGATGCCCGGCATGGACGGCATCGAGACCCTTCAGCAGATCAAGAAAAAATTTCCCATTGTGGAAGTCATCCTGCTGACCGGGCATGGGACCATTGAAACCGCTGTAGAGGGAATGCGGCTGGGGGCCTATGATTATCTGCTCAAGCCTGCGGATTTCGAGGATTTCAAGACCAAGCTGGAAAGGGCCAGAAAGCGAAAAGACGAGCAGGAAGAACGTATTCGGAAAGCCGAGCAGCGGGCCATGATCCGCAAGTCCGGGGAGGTTTACTGATGGATATGGCTTAATTGAGGATTGTTCAGAGATTAAAAAAACAATGCGGCCCTGTATCTTCCACCGGCAGACCGGCAGACAGATGGGGCCGACCCAGGGGATCCATCAATCAAGGAGTTGGATAAATGGAACGGAAAATCAATTTGTTGTTCGTGGACGACGAGGAGCAGTTCCTCAAATCAATGACAAAGCAGCTTGAGGTTCGGGATTTCAATGTCATTGCCGTCAACCGGGGTGAAAAGGCCCTGGAGGTGGCCCGGGCCGTTCCCGTGGATGTGGCCCTGGTGGATTTGAAAATGCCGGGCATCAACGGAGAAGAGACCCTTAAGGCGCTCAAGGATGAGCATAAGTGGCTGGAAATTGTGATCCTCACCGGGCACGGCAGTATTGATTCGGCCAAGGAGTGCACTCGAAGCGGGGCTTATGAATACCTTCAAAAGCCTTGCCACTTCGATGACCTGCTGGAAGTGTTGAAAAATGCCTACAAAAAAAAGGTCATGAACAAAAACAAGATCGAGGAAAAACGGATCAACGAAATGCTGCGCCTGGCGCAATCCGATTCTCCCAGGAAGATTCTGGCCCGGCTCAAGGAAATAGACCAGGGCGATATCTGATCCGGCCCGCTTCCAGTAAATACATCAAGGTCGTTATGCCCGGACCGCAAAGCACAGCCCATCGTGAAGGGCCGAGTGCATGGGCAGGTAGGAAAGGATCTGAACGCTTTGCCAGCCGGAATCGTCATAAATGGCCCGGTTGAAGCTTTTTGCATCCACAAAAGCGGTATTGTCGGCAATCAGCAGGCCGCCGGGGCGCACCAGCGGTGCCAGTTTGACAAGCGCTGCGTGATAGTCCTTTTTTTCAATATCCATGAATACAAAATCAAACGGGCCGTCAAGCTCCGGCAACACCTGAAGACCGTCTGCCTCCATGACGGTCACCACTTCGGAAAGCCCTGCCTGATCCAGGTTGGTCCGGGCCTTTTGGGCCATGTCTGCATTGTTTTCCAGGCTCAGGACCCGGCCGTTGGCCGGCTGGCATGCCCGGCCCAGATAGATGGCCGAATATCCGGTGGCCGTGCCCAGTTCCAGGATATTGACAGCGCCGGTGGCCCGGGCCAGGACAAATAACAGTTGTCCCACCACCGGACCGGCAATGGGGATGTTTTCCTTTTGGGCTTCGGCCTCGAGTTTTTGCAAAACCGCATCCCGCTCCGGGATAAGCTGAGAAAAATAGGTTTCCGGGTGTTTGACAGTGTCTGCCAAGGTGCGTTCTCCTGTTTTCAAATATATTGTCCGGATATTTTTTTCACAATCCAACCATAATTTCTGTTTGCACCAATTGCAAGACGTCATTGCCCCAAGGTCTTTATAATGCCCTGACAACGGGCAATATTGAAAAGTTCACGGCCATGATGCGTTTTTTGGGTTTTGCCCGGCCGGCCATGGGCCGAAACAGGCATTGACTCTTGCTGCGGTTTGACGCTTCAGAGGGTTTGATGTATATTTTCAACCAGGTATGGATATTGACAAAAACACCACAGGGGGGGTGGCTGATGAAGCGCACGCAATGGAGCAGCAGGGACCTGGAGCAGATCCGTGAGCATGGACTCTCTGAAGAAGTTGTGGAAGAACAGGTTGCCGTGTTTGAAAAAGGAGCACCTTATGCCGAGCTGGACCGGCCGTGCACGGTGGGCGACGGCATCAAGCGGCTGGGAGACGAGGATCTTGACGAATATATCCGGGCCTTTGAAAAGGCGGTTTCCCGCCGGGAGGCGGTGAAATTCGTGCCGGCTTCCGGTGCGGCCACGCGAATGTTTAAGGCCCTGCTCCAGATTGCCCACAGCCATTCGCCAGTGGAATATGCAGAGATCTGCGCAAAAGGGCAAAAAGAGGGGGGTGTGTATGCCGAGGCCTGCAGCTTCATGGATCATGTTCAGGAGTTTGCCTTTTATGCAGACCTGGCCCAAAAAATGGGAAAAGACGGCCTGGATGCGGCAGAACTACGTAAGCAGGGGGATTTTAGCCAAATTTTTGAATACCTGCTCACGGACAAGGGCCTGGATTATGCCTCAACCCCCAAGGGCTTGATTCTGTTTCACAAATACCCGGACGGCGCCCGCACCGCATTTGAGGAGCATCTGGTGGAGGCGGCCGCATATGCAAAGGATCAGGACAGCAGATGCCGGCTTCATTTAACTGTGTCCCCGGAGCACCGGGCGGGATTTGAAGCCCTGCTGCGGGCCAGGCGCCGGGACTATGAACAGGCATACAATGCCGCCTATGATGTGGGTTTTTCTCAGCAGTCGCCGGCCACTGATACCATTGCCGTGGACATGGAAAACCGCCCCTTCCGGGATGCCGACGGACGGCTTGTGTTCAGACCGGGTGGCCACGGGGCTTTAATCGACAATCTCAATGCCCTGGATGCGGACCTGGTTTTTATCAAAAACATTGACAATGTCGTGCCCGACCGGCTGAAAAACGAAACCTTTCGCTGGAAAAAAGCCCTGGCCGGATATCTGGTAAAGCTGGAAAAACAGATTCGGCGGTTTCAGGAGCAGTTGGCAGGAGACAGCCCCCGGAACCCGGATCTTGACGAGGCCGCCGAATTCCTGGAAAACGAGCTCGGGGTCCGGCTGCCGGATTATTTTAGGAATGCTTCATCGGATCGCAAAAAGGCGTTTTTAACAGACCGGCTGCACCGTCCCCTGCGTGTATGCGGCATGGTGCCCAGCACGGGCGAGCCCGGCGGGGGCCCGTTTTGGGTGAAAGACAAAGAGGGCGGGGCCTCTATCCAGATCGTGGAAAGCGCCCAGATTGATCCGGACTCCCCCCGGCAGCAGGAAATTGCAAAGGCCCTGACCCATTTCAATCCCGTGGATATCGTGGCCAGTCTCAGGGATGCCAATAACCGGCCGTTTGATCTGCATCGGTACGTGGATGATCAGGCGGTGTTTATTTCCGTTAAATCCAAAGACGGCAGGGAGCTAAAGGCCCTGGAGCATCCGGGTCTGTGGAACGGGGCCATGGCCGGGTGGAATACGGTGTTTGTGGAAGTGCCGCTGATCACGTTCAGTCCCGTCAAAACCGTCAATGATCTGCTGCGCAGGGAGCATCAGGGATAAGATGGAAAAAGTGGATATATCTGAAATCAAAACCCTGGGCTCGGGCCTGGCCCGCCCCGAGGGGGTTATGGCCGAACCCGGCGGCGGGCTGGTGGCCGCAGATGCCCGGGGCTGCTGCGCAAAAATTTCTCCTGACGGGCAAACGCAATTTTACGGGAATGTGGGCGGAGTGCCAAACGGAATCTGCCTGGACAAGCAGGGCAACTGCATCATTGCCAATATCGGAAACGGGCAGGTCCAGTGTCTGGCTGCAGACGGCACCCACACGGTCCTGTTTGATAAAGCCGACGGGCGGGCCATGCCCACACCCAATTTTCCCTTTCTGGATCTTCAGGGCCGGCTCTGGGTTTCAAACTCCACGGCCGGGGATCTGGAACAATCCCTCCGGCAGCCCGTCCCGGACGGGTGCGTGGTGGTCTGCGAGAACAACCGGGCCAGTATTGCCGCAGATGGCCTGTATTTTGCCAACGGGGTGGCAGTGGATTCGCAGGGTAAGTATCTGTATGTGGCGGAAACCACCCGGCGGGCCATTTCCCGGTTTGCCATCGGAAAAGACGGCCGCCTGGGCCCCGGGGAAACCTACGGGCCGGAACCGCTGGGTGATCTGGGGTTTCCGGACGGATGCGCCCTGGATGAGGCCGGCAATCTCTGGGTCACATTTCCCGCCTGGGGGGCAGTCGGGTATATCGATCCGGACAGGCGGCTTTGCATGGTTGTCGAAGACCGCCGGATGGAAGTGCTCCGGCGGCCAACCAATATCTGTTTTGGCGGAAAAGACCGAAAAACCGCATTTATCGGAAGCCTGGACGGCCAGTCCATTGCGTATTTCCCGGTGCCCTATCCGGGCCAGGCCCTGATCCATCAGTTGTAAAAAGCTTTTTACCGCGTCCGCTGTTTGTCAGGAAGGAAGCCCCGGGGCCGGCGTCGGTTTTTTCGCTCCTGACCGTTTCCGGGTTTCTTCCATCCAGCCCCGGACAATTTGAAATTTTACTCGCTCCGGCATTGGCTGAATTTATCCCGGAAACGCTCAATGTCGCTTCACAAACCGACCCCGCCCCCGGTCTTCCTTGGTAGGGTTCTTGCCGGGCCAGCCCTCGGGACCGGGCATGAAAACAACGCTTTTTAAGACTTGGATGTGTTGCTTCCGACTCCCTTGGTGTGCAACTTTGCCCACAGTCGGCCATGATGCCGGCCCGGGGGTGGTTTGCGAGTCGCATTGAGCGCGCAAGCGGTCAGCAGGGAGCAAACCGCCACCGGGCCGGCATCATGC
>NZ_JBSRLA010000063.1:0-19929 GCF_055149105.1 Desulfosalsimonas sp.
CATATACTTTGTAAAAGGATAAGTGGCTGATAAGTGACTATTTATATGATTAATGATTATAGGGGCTTATCTTGATCCAACCGTCATTTGCGGTTATAGCATTCATGCTTGATAAAATAACCTTTTCAGGTCCGGGTTTCCAGTTTTTTTCAGCAATGCCGCGGCCAGACAGGGCCCGGTTGGCTGCAGTGGAATGGTTTGCAGGATTTTTCAAAGCCGTTAGATTGCACCAAAAAGGCGCTGTTCCCGCCATTCAGCCCTGTTGTTCCGGGCTGCCCGGGTTTTTTCAGAGTCCGGCAGGAAGGCAAAAAAATTTTTTGCGGTGACGTTACTATGCCGTTACATTGTACGTTACAAAAATCATCCTGCAGGGCGCCATGAGCCTTTTCAGGGGGATGGCAGGCGGCCAAAACGGCCAAATCCCTGTTTTGACGGCCGGGGCCGTATTGGCTGGCATGGTTATTGATTCTGTCAATTCAAATACAAGTGCTGCGCCTGCGGCATTAACAATGATCACAACAGCAAATGGATCAGCACAGGCGGATCCATGATTTTTGAAAGGAGGTGGTGACAGCAGGCCGGCCGAAAAGCCGGCATCGTGACGGCAAAAAATGGGATAAAACGATTTTTTTTCATCAAAGGAGGAACACAAGATGCGCAAGTCAACATTGTTTTTTAAATTCACCGGTATTTTACTTGCGGCCCTGCTGATGGCCGGCACATCCATGGCACAGGAAGACACGCCTGATTTTGCCAACGATCCGCTGGCCGGGCCGGCCGGCACCGGCACCATTGCCCTGGAGACCCCGGGCAATATTATGATGAGCTTCGGCGCCCGGGCGCGGATTATCCCTACGAGTGAAAATGAGTGGGATTTTGGGTTTTCCGATGATTTAACCATGCCTTTGCTTGACGGCAACCTGGATAAGAATTTTTTCAAGGTCCATGTCAATGAATCCGGCTGGGTGAATGAAGACTATATCCGCACTGAAACCCAGATCTATTTCAATGCCATGCCCAGGGACCGGAAATGGAGTTTTCATGCGGCCCTGGAGTTTGACCGGCCCGTGGATACAACGGTGGTGGATGACCGGGGCGGAACAGACAGCAACAGCGATTTCGGCCTGGAGCGCTTAACCGGTTCCTATGCGATCAATCCCAATCTTCGGTTTAACGCGGGCTGGGATGTCTGGGTCATGCCGGATCCGGCCGGTCTGACCTATGGTGACGATGCCCCGGGTTTCTGGCTGGACGGGGATTACGGTAGCTTTGATTTCAGCCTCGGGTATTTCAAGATGTCGGAAAACAACTGGGGTACCAGTTTTGATTCTGACTGGCTTACAGACGAGGACAACGCGGACCGGGATTTGTATGCCGGTTATCTCAATTATCACGTGTCTGAAACCAACAGAATCAGCGGTCTTTATATGTATGACCGCGTTCGAAACGTGGCTACGGGCAGTTTGTTGGATGCCATCTTGGGCACTACCGGCGATAAGCCTAAGACAGATTCTCATTATCTGGGCCTGATTTATGAAGGCGGCACAGGCTTGGTGAATTATTTCGTAGAGGGGATTTATCAGTTCGGCCAGGCGGATGACACCGGATTGGCCGAAGAAGACTTTGACATCAACGCCTTTGCATTTGCCGGGGACCTGGAGCTTGATTTGAGTGATTCCGTGGGTTACGGGTTTAAACCGCATCTCGGGTTCATTTATACTTCCGGTGACGATGATCCCGAAGATGACAACCTGGAAGGTTACACCGGCTCGCTGACTTTCCAGCGCTGGACCACCTTTGGAGGGGAAAACACCATTATGGCCGACGGCAACACCATGATGGGTACGGTGCTCTACAGTTACCTGCCAGGATTTTATGGAAACGGCACCCCGGTGGTTGCGGGCGGTCTGCCCAATACCAATGCCCTGGGAACCGCACGTGCAGACAACCCCGGCCTGACCATGAGCAGCGTTGGATTCAGTTTGGCGCCCAAGAAATATCTGATGTTTAAATCCAATATCAATTCCTTCTGGTGGAACGAGGATTTTTCTGTCAGAAGTTTTGTTGACGGTGCGACGCCCACCAAGATCGATTCCGGCTATGTGGGCACGGAATGGGACAACGAGCTTCTCCTGGCCCTGAGCAAGAATACATTTGTCAAGGGACAGGCTGCAGTGCTGTTCCCCGGTGAGGTGATGGATGATGTCACCGCAGCCCGGTCTGCAACCGCAGCCGGTCCCGGCGAGGAAAGCGATGATGTGGCCTATCGTCTGGGCGCGGAATTTATCTGGCAGTTCTGACGTATAACTGATATTATCTGTGGTAAATATCAACGGTTCCGGCAATGGCGGGCAAAATCCGCCATTGCCGGATTTTTGGTTCAAACCGGCAGTTGCTTCAGGGGGTGTGATGCGAGAACAAAAAAACCGATACGCAAAACTCATGGTATGCGTGCTAAGCTTGGTGTTGTTATACGGATGTGCGGCTGGCGGCCGGCCCGATATTGTCTCTGAGGACAAAAAAGAGGGTGAAGCCTATTCCAATGCTGATGTGCGCAGGATGACCATCGAGCATCCGGGCACCCTGTCCGGAGACTATTTTCTGAAACGCGCCTATCCGGAAAAGCCGGCCGGAGATGACAGGCCGGCTCTCACGTGGGCCCGCGGGGATTCACAGGACCGGCAGCAGCCGGCCCAAGCCGCTTCTGCCAAACCAGCCGGCACCCGGCAAAGTGTTTCCACGGGGATTTACAAAATCGGGCTCATGGCCGGAGCCGATGCCAAAGACGATTTCACTCCCAGGCGGCTGCATCACGCAGCTGCGGGCCTGACCCTGGAGCAGAGCCGGGTGATCGGCCCGGAGCAGATCGCTGATGTGGCTTCTTCCGCAAACTGCCCAAACCGCGATATGCTTTCATGCGTGGGTCAGCAGGCAGCCCTTTATCCAGGTGTGCACATGCTGGTGGCGGTCGATTCCCTGTCCCTGCCTGAAAATTTCCCCGGCCGGGCGGCCATGCGGGTGCGGGTGATGGACACGGGCCTGGACTATGTTCATGCGCCCCTGGAAATGACCCGGACTTTGGAGGCCCGGGATCAGGCCGAAGAATTCGTGCAGCAGGCCCTGCAGCGCGCATTTGATTTTGCCGAGCAAAAGGCCGATGTCATGCCTGTCCACTGCCGGGTGTTTTCCGTCAAGCAGGACCGCATCTACATCAGCGCCGGGGCGGCCAGCCGGGTCAAACCGGGGGATGAATTTTCCGTGGTCTCCTCGGGCCAGGTGGTGGACACACCTGCGGGCCTTCCCGTGGCCTGGGTGCCGGATGCGCCCAAAGCCCGGCTCCGGGTCGAAAAAATGGTGCGCGATGATGTGGCGTCCTGTTCTCTGGCTGACGGGCAGACCCCGCAGCCCGGTGACTACGTCCTGATGTCCCCGGTCAAATAACCTTTGTCCAACCGGAAAAGGTTGAAAACCGGAAAAACCGATTGACAGGGAATTTGTTTTCCGATAGATGAACAGTGATCACTAAAATGAGTTTGGTTTGATTTTTCAAATCCGGTAAAAACAAGGAGGGGGCGTATGCAGGAAATGAACATCGGTGCTTTTCTGACCAAAAGAGCCAGTCTTTCCCCGAAAAAGGAAGCCCTTGTCCTGGGTGATGTTCGTCTGACCTGGGATGCGTTAAACAAGCGGAGCAATCAGCTCGCTGCCGCCATGGCCGGCCTTGGCGTGGGGCCGGGCGACCGGGTGGCCCTGCTGGCCTTAAACGAGGTGGAATTTTTTGACATGTATTTCGGCCTGGGCAAGACCGGGGCCATTCTGGTGCCCATCAACCACCGGCTGGCCGGCCCGGAAATCGAATACATCGTGGATGACTGTCAGGCAAAAGTGCTGGTGTTCGGGGCGGAATTCGCCCCTGTGATCGACGCCATCCGGGAACGCATTTCCTGTTCCCATATTGTGGCGCTATCCGATGATCCGCCGGCTTATGCCCATTCTTATAAAGCCCTGACCCACGGGGCCCCGGATGCTGAACCCGAGATCACCGCAGGCGGCGCAGACACCCTGACCATTCTGTACACCTCCGGCACCACAGGCCGGCCCAAGGGCGCGGAGCTGACCCATGACGGGTATTTCGGCACCTCCGTGACCCTGCGGGCTGCCCTTTTTCCACAACCAGATCCGGGTTGTGGACATGGACGGAAACGACGTTGGCGCAGACGAGCTCGGAGAGGTGCTTATCGGCGGCACCAACCTCATGAAGGGGTACTGGAACAAGCCCGAGGCCACGGCCGAAACCATCAAGGACGGATGGCTGTATTCCGGGGACATGGCCAAGATGGACAAAGACGGGTTTCTCTATATCATGGACCGCAAAAAGGACATGATCATCTCGGGCGGGGAAAACATCTACCCGGCCGAGATCGAGGATCTGCTCATGGGCCATCCCAAGATCGCAGACGTTGGTGTGATCGGCAGTCCGGATGAAAAATGGGGCGAGTCCATCAAGGCCATTGTGGTGGCCCGCCAGGGCGAATCCATAGACGAGGCGGAAGTGATCCAGTGGTGCCAGGGCCGGATTGCAAAATTCAAGATCCCCAAAAAGGTCGTCATCACAGAGGAAATCCCCCGGACCCCCACGGGCAAGATTTTAAAGCGGGTCCTGCGGGATCAGTTCAACCAGTAGCAAGCGAAGCGCTGTTTTCAGGCCGGATTGTCAGGCCCGCGCCGGGATGCCCGGCCGGGCTTTATCCGGGCTTTTCCGGAAATTGGTTACCCCCGGAGATTGTTCCACAGGTTGACCATAAAATCCTGCACATTGGTTAAAATGGCCACGGCCTGGGCCGATCCGCGATTGGCCAGCTTGTCTGCGCTAAATTCTGTCATGTCCACGATATACAAATAAACCGGCCGGATTTCGCCCTCGGGCGTCACGTGGTAGCTGGGAATCATGTTGCCGAAGGCAATGGAGTGCAATTGCGTGGCCATGGCAATTACCGTGGTGGATCTGCGGGCGTGGGTGCGCATGGCATCCTGGGCCTGGTAGACATCTGCAATCACTTCCGGCAGGGGGCCGTCATCGCGTATGGAGCCGGCCAGCACGTAAGGCACCCGGTGTTTTTCACAGGCATAAATGATGCCGTCTGTGAGGTTTAATTCCTGTATGGTCTTTGCAATGGAGCCGCGCCGGCGCACCTCGTTTAAAAGGTCCAGGTGGTTGTAATGCCCCATGGGCTGCAGATATTGGGAGTAAATGTCCTGGCCCAGGGCTGTTTTAAAGTAAGCCGCTTCCAGGTCATGGGTGGCCAGGGCGTTTCCGGCCAGAAGTACATGGCAGTATCCGCTTTCCACCATTCCCTGCATGGCCTCGCGGCTGTCTTTGTCAAAAGCCACTGCCGGGCCCAGAACCCAGGTGATATAGCCGTGGTCCCGGTCATGCTGCAGGATTTTGTATAATTCATCATAGGATCGGGAAAAAGGCGTTTCCCGGGTCCCCCGGGTGCGGAAGGCAAACTTGTCGGCTCTTTTTGCCGCTGGCGGATCAAAGCCCCGGGTATAAACATAGATGCCTTCCTCCCCGTTTTCCGTCCGTCCCATGGCCACCATGTCGTCTTTTTTGACATTTCGCGGCTCCAGAACATCAAGTGTGCCGTGCCGCAGGACCAAAACAGCGTCCATTCGGCTTTCCGGGGCCAAAAGCCAGGAGCCGCTGCCCATGTGCACATATTCGGGATAATTGGAGGTTCCGTGGAAATTTGCCGGCACAATCCCGTCTGCAGGGGCGGGTTCGAACCTGGCCGGCGGGGCATGTTTGAACTCCGGCTGAGAAAAGTCCGGCGGGGTGTAGCCGGGCAGCATCCATTTCATGGCATTCTCCTGAAGACAGGGAAAAGATATGAGCGCAGAATGGAGATAACGCAGGTCAATGTCTTGCGTTGTTTCCGCATCTGCTTACTTTAATAACAATAAGAGAGATTCGGTCTGCCGGCAAATTTTAGCCAGACGTTTCCAGCCCTCCGGTTTTTGAGAAACAAGGCCAGACAACCCCTTTTAAGGAATCATGATTGATGAAAACCATTACATCCTTTCCCCATGCTGTCCGGGAAATGGAGCACGTGTGGATTGCCCTGTCCGACGGTGTTCGTCTGGCCGCCAAAATCTGGCTTCCGGAAGATGCCCAACAAAATCCGGTGCCGGCCATCCTGGAATATATCCCCTATCGCAAGCGCGATTTTGAAGCCGTGGGCGATGCGGTGACGCACGGATATTTTGCCGGGCACGGATATGCCTGTGTACGGGTGGATCTGCGCGGTGCCGGCGAGTCCGGGGGTGTGCTCTGCGACGAGTACCTGGCCCTGGAACAGGCAGACGGCCTGGAAGTGCTGCGCTGGATTGCCGGACAGCCCTGGTGTGACGGCAATGTCGGCATGATGGGCATTTCCTGGGGAGGGTTTAACGGGCTTCAGATTGCGGCCTTACAGCCCCCCGAGCTCAAGGCGGTGATCACGGTCTGCTCCACGGATGACCGGTATGCCGATGATGTCCATTACATGGGCGGATGCCTGCTGGGCGACAACCTGTCCTGGGCATCCACCATGTTTGCCTACAACGCCTGCCCTCCGGATCCGGTTTTGGTGGGGGATCGCTGGAAAGAGATGTGGATGGAGCGGCTTGACAAAAGCGGTCTTTGGCTGGCTCAATGGCTGGCGCACCAGCGGCGGGATGCCTATTGGCAGCACGGGTCGGTGTGTGAAAATTTTGACGCCATCCAGTGCCCGGTCATGGCGGTCAGCGGCTGGGCCGACGGATACAGCAACGCCGTGTTCCGGCTCCTGGCCGGGCTTAAAGTCCCCCGCAAGGGGCTGGTGGGGCCATGGAGTCATAAATATCCCCATTTCGGAGTGCCCGGGCCGGCCATTGGATTTCTCCAGGAAGCCCTGCTGTGGTGGGATACCTGGCTGAAAGGCAAAAATACCGGGATCATGGAAGAGCCCATGCTCCGGGTCTGGATGCAGGACAGTGTGGCGCCGTCGGCTCGCTACAAGCAGCGGCCCGGCCGCTGGGTGGCAGAGGAGCACTGGCCTTCACAGCACATCTGCACAGATCGGTATTATCTGGACCCGGCCCGTCTGCTTCTGGCTGAAGCACCGGCTGCAGCCGATCATCTAAGCATTCAGTCCCCCCTGAGTGTGGGGCTCTATGCCGGCAAATGGTGCTCTTATGCCGCACCCCCGGACCTTCCCCACGACCAGCGCGAAGAAGACGGGGGGTGTCTGGTTTTTGAAACCCCGCCCCTTGAACAGTCCCTGGAAATACTGGGCGCCCCGGGGCTTTGCCTGGAGCTGTCCTCAAACCGTCCCGTGGCCATGATTGCCGCCCGCCTGTCTGATGTAGCCCCGGATGACAAGGCAACCCGCATTTCCTACGGAGTGCTCAATCTTTGCCATCGAAACGGCCACCACGATCCCGAGTACCTGGAACCGGGCCGGACATACAGGGTGGAATTCCGGCTAAACCATATTGCCCAGCATTTTCCCGTTGGCAACCGCCTGCGTCTTTCCATTTCCACTTCTTACTGGCCCCTGGCCTGGCCTGCGCCAGAGCCGGTGCGGCTGACCCTGGTCACCGGCGCCAGCTGCATGGATCTTCCCAAACGCCGGCCCCGCAGAATTGATGACCGCCTGCGTCCCTTTGACCAGCCAGAGGGGGGGCTTGCGCCGGCAGTGACGTACCTGCAGCCCAAGAATCTGAAATGGCGGGTTATCCGTGATCTTGGAGAAAACCTGTCCACCCTGGAAGTGATCAAGGATGAGGGGGTTTTCCGGTTTGATGCCATTGACTGGACCGTGGGCAGCAAGACAATGGAGTGGTATAGTTTTCAGGATGATGATTTTTCCTCTGTGCGGGGTGAAACCCTGTGGCAGCGAAGTTTTCAGCGGGGATCCTGGTCTGTCAGAACCGTTTGCCGCACCGTGCTCACCTCCTCTGTGAGCCATTTTCTTCTGTATGCGGAACTCGATGGCTTTCAGGGAGATCAGCGTGTTTTTTCGCGCAACTGGAAATATGAAATCCCCAGGGACCATGTCTAACATCCCCGGCAGGGTCCAAAAATCATGAAAACAGGAGCGCGTCCATGAACCGGCCATACACCCTGCTCATCCATGGCGGCTGTGAGGGCATCACCAAAGACCATTACAGCCCGCAATCCCAAAAAGAGCACCTGGAGGCCCTTGGCACCAGTCTTGCCGCAGGCCGAAGGGTTCTCGACAACCGGGGTCATGCTGTGGATGCGGTGCTTGCCGCAGTCCGGGTCCTGGAAGACTGCCCCTTGTTCAATGCCGGCCGCGGGTCTGTGTTTACCCGTGCAGGCAGCATTGAAATGGACGCATCCGTTATGAACGGGGAAAACCTTGGGGCCGGTGCTGTGGCCGGTATCACGTGCATCAAAAATCCGGTGATAGCCGCCGGCGCAGTGCTGAAAAAATCCGCGCATGTGCTGCTCATGGGTACAGGGGCGGAGGAATTTTGTAAAAAACAGGGACTGGAAAAGGTCGATCCCCAATACTTTCATACTGATAAACGCAGAAAAGAACACCTTGCAGACAAAGCGCCGGAAGGGGAGAAATACGGCACCGTGGGCGCGGTCTGCATGGATGGACAGGGCAACCTGGCGGCTGCCGCATCCACCGGCGGAATTACAAACAAGCAATACGGCCGGGTGGGGGACTCGCCCATTATCGGGGCGGGGGTTTACGCGGACAACAGCACCTGTGCGGTGAGCTGTACCGGGGAGGGCGAGCTTTTTCTGCGCCGGGTGGCGGCACACCGGGTTTCGGCCCTGATGGCATTTCAGCATCTTGCCCTGGCAGAGGCTGTTGCAGAAGTGCTGGAAAGCATCCGGGACCTGGGCGGCAAAGGCGGCATGATTGCCGTGGACAAGACCGGGCAGGTCTGTCTGGCCTTTACCACCCGGGGGATGTTCCGGGGCCTGGTCCGGGAGCACCAGCCCGCCCGGGTGGCCATGTTCGGCCCTCCGGGCACCTGGGCGTAAGAAATATGGGATATCAGGGTTTGATGATGTCCTGAACCCCGCCGCTCATGGGCTCCTGCTTTTTGACCGGCAGCTCGATGGGCGAGCTCAATACCTGGATGGCCACCTGCGGACTGGCTTCCGGCAGGGTTTGCCGGGGGGCTTCCGGCGAGAGCACGGGGATGGTCAGGTCCTGGTATTCGAACTTGAGCATTTCCCTGCAAAGGCTGAATTTTTCCAGAAGTTCTTTCTGGGAATCCGCACCCAGGTAAACAAATGCGGTGGCGTAGCTGTAGCTGTCCTGCTCCGGGATGTCTGAGAGCTTCATGCCGACCTTTCCCTGGATGTCCACCAGCATTCCCGGGATTTTTTCGCTGATTTTCAGGATATCTTCCCCGGTGGGAATGTTGGTGATGCGCTTGTCCTGATATTGCCTTAAAAAAAACTTTCCGGCCACGCGGAATTTGCCCTGCCGTTTGGGAAAGCAGGGATCGCGGTTTAGGGCAATATCGAGCATGATCTGATGATTGGAAGCCCCGTCGACTTTCATGAAAAGATCGCTGTGGGACTGGGGGATGCGGGTGTTGATTTCCAGAAACCAGATTTTATCCCTTTTTTCATCCCAGAAAAACTCAAGATTGAATGCAGAATGATCAAACCCGATATGCAGCATGATTTTTTCGCTGATTTCAGACATTTGCCTTCGAACATCAGCGGGGAGCCGGGAGGGATACTGATAGCGGGAGAAAGTGGTGCGGTTGTGCTCCCGGATGGAATCAATAACGCCGTAGGTATGCACCTGGTTGTTGCGCACGTAGCCTTCAAGGGTGCATTGACGGCCGGATATGATCTGTTCGGCCACGCAAAATGAGCTGTTGATCCGGGCGATGCTTTCAGGCAATTCCACCATGTCGAGCAGGTAGTCAAAGGGTTTGAACAGCCCGATCTTCTCCCGGATGATTCGGACAGCCCGGTCAAAGGCCTTTTTGTTGTTGATCCGGAAACCCAGCTGTGAGGCGGTGGACTTGACCGGTTTGATCCAGAAGGGAAAATCCAGGGGGATTTTGGCCAGGGCCTGATCATCAAACGGATCAAATGTGTCAAACCGGGGAACATGTTCGGCGATCACCTGTTTCTGCTCCAGCCGGCTCCAGTACTTGTGTTCGCATTTCAGCACGCTTTGCAGGCTCGGACCGGGAACCCCGAACTTTTCGCAGAGTATGGGCGTCATGGTGCTGACCGGAAAATCCGTGTACCCGACAATGGCATCAATGGGGCCGTCAAACCGCTGCAGTTCATTTTCGGCCAGCTCCAGCATGTCTTTTAAACGGTAACGGCCGCTGTCGATCAGGGAATGAATGTCGAGCAGCCCGATGAAATTGCATTGCCCGGCGTTTTCCAGGGATTGGAGCATCTGAAGATTGAAATCATCCAGGCCGATGACAAAGATGTTTTTTTTCATTTTCTTCCTCAATCAAAAGTTTCAGGGGCGCTGCACCGACCCGGTCAGTCGGTCCGGAACGGAACCAGTTTCCGCTCGGAGAGATAAAAGACATCACCGGGGACCAGGACATGCACGCTGAGGTTTTCGATGGAAATCAGTTCGCCGTCTGTGATGGAAGCCATGTTGGTGTGCCGTATGCCGGAGCCGTCAACCACGATAATCAGCCCGGAGCCGACGGTTTCCTGGATGTTTCCCTCCCTTATAAGCAGGCCGGTGTCCTCTCCAAGCCCGATGCCCAGGGCGGCCGGGTTGCTGACAACGGCCTGGAACAGGCGGCCGATGCGTCCGCGTTTGACAAAATGCGTATCAATAATGATATTTTGAATAAACCCGAAACCATGGCTCAGTTTGACCTCTCCTTTTTGCAGGGCTTCATGGCTGTGTCCCTCATAGATCATGGTATCGGACATGACCATGGCGCCGGCACTGGTTCCGGCGATGACAACAGGCTCATGGGCATAGCGGTGATAAAGAATCTCCAGAACTTCCGTGCCTCCGAAAATCGTGGTCAGCCGCAGCTGGTTGCCGCCGGTAAACATGAAACCCTCGGCTTTTTTGACCCGGTCAATGAAATCCTTGCTCCGGGCATCCTCCCGCTTTCTGATGTCAAGGACCCCTACATTTTTATAACCCAGGTCCCGGAAGGTTTGGGCATAGCTTTCACTGGCTTTTTCCGGTATCACCGAAGCGGTGGGGATGATTTCAATCCGGTGGGTGTCGCCCTTCAGGGCCTCACAAAACCGGGTTACAATGGCGGATTCAATATCTGGAAGTTTTCCGTTGGCTGTATCTGTTTTGGTGGCATCGTCTGATCCGTTTGTTCCGTTGAGTTCAGAGGGCAGGTACAAATCACCCCCGATGATGATCAGAACGCCTTTTATTTTTTGCATGAGCGGGTTTTATCTCCTGTTTTAGGCCGGAATGCGGTGGCAGGCAAGTATTGTCATCTGTAACAATCGAAATTTCATTTATTTTTATTTATTCTTATAATAATCTTTCCGGTGGTGCAAAGCAAGCAGCGAATTGCACCGGAGGGGTGTTATTTTCCAAATTTTCCGGAGTGTTTATTTTTATAAAAAACAGTGCCAACGGATTAAAGGAAAACCTACTTTTATGAAAATTTTAGAAACACGAGTCCTCAGGGGGCCCAATTACTGGTCCAACAGGCGGCACCATCTGATTGTCATGCGCATTGACCTTGAGGAAATGGAGTATCAGCCCTCCAATACCATCCCCGGATTCCCGCAGCGGCTGGAAAAACTCATTCCCTCCCTGTATGAACACAGATGCTCCAGGGGATATGAAGGCGGATTTCTGGAGAGACTGGCAGCGGGCACCTGGATGGGGCATGTCATGGAGCATGTGGCCCTGGAAATACAGGTTATGGCCGGCATGGCCTGCGGGTTCGGCCGCACCCAGACAGAAGATCAGGAAGGCATTTACAATGTGGTGTTTGCCTATGAGCAGGAGAGGGCGGGTTTGTATGCCGCCCGGGCTGCCTTTGACATTGTCCGGGCGATGATCGCCGGTGAATCATATGATATTGACAAAGATATTAAGCAATTAAGGCAGATCCGGGAAGAAGAGCGCTTTGGCCCGAGCACCGCCTCGATCATCGATGCGGCCGAAAGGCGAAATATTCCGGTCCTGCGGTTAAATAATTATTCCCTGGTGCAGCTTGGCTGGGGGGTGTATCAGCAAAGAATTCAGGCCACGGTGACAGGGCAGACCAGCAGTATTGGTCTGGAGATTGCCTTTGACAAGGAAGAAACAAAAAATATGCTCCACAGCAATGCATGCCCGGTGCCCAGGGGGTATGTGGTGCAATCCCGTGCGGAAATGCAGGAAGCCGTGTCGGCCATCGGATTTCCCGTGGTGATCAAGCCGGTGGACAGCCATCACGGCAAGGGGGCCACCATTAACATTTCCAAAGCCGATGATGCTGAAATCGCCTTTGAAGCGGCCGGAAATCATTCAGACCGTGTCATTGTTGAAAAATACATCCATGGCAACGATTACCGGCTGCTGGTGATCAATCACGAGGTGGTTGCCGCAGCCCGGCGGATACCGGCCCATGTGGTCGGCAATGGCCGTCATACCATTGGGGAATTGATCGAAACGGTCAACCAGGATCCGCGGCGTGGATTCGGACATGAAAAAATGCTGACCGAGATCACCGTGGATGAAATGACCCAGCGGCTTCTGGAGCAGGCCGGCATGACCCTGGAAACCGTGCTGCCGCAAGGGGAGGTGTTTTATCTCAAAACAACAGCCAACCTCTCCACGGGCGGGGTGTCTGAGGATGTCACGGATACGGTGCATTCCTATAATGTGTTTATGGCCGAACGGGTTTCCAGGATTATCGGCCTGGATATTTGCGGCATTGATATCATTGCCCCGGGGCTTTCCGAGCCCATCAGTGAAAACAAGGGGGCCATCATTGAGGTCAATGGTGCCCCGGGTTTTCGCATGCACCTGTCACCCACCCGGGGAACGCCGAGAAACGTGGCCGAGCCGGTGATAGACATGCTCTTTCCCCGGACCCAGCCGTCCCGGATTCCCATTGTTTCCGTGACCGGTACCAACGGAAAGACAACCACGGTGCGCCTGATTGCCCATATCATGCAGATGAACGGCCGGAAGGCGGGCTGCACCACCACTGACGGCATCTATATTCAGAATCGGTTATTGTATAAAGGCGACTGTTCCGGACCGGAAAGCGCGCGGTTTGTCCTGCGGGATCCCACTGTGGATTATGCGGTTTTTGAGACCGCCAGGGGCGGGATTCTGCGCTCCGGACTCGGCTATGATTCGGGAAATGTCGGTGTAGTCACCAATGTTGCCTCGGATCATCTGGGAATCAGCGGAATCCACTCCCTGGAACAATTGACCCGCCTGAAGTCCATTGTTGTGGAAAATATACATCCGGATGGGTTTGCTGTTTTAAACGCGGATGACGATTACGTGTTTTCCATGCTGGAAAATATTTCCTGCAATGCGGCCCTTTTCAGCATGAATGCCGAAAATCCCCGCATACACACGCATTGCGCCGCAGGCGGGCTTGCCGCCGTGTATGCGGACGGAATCATTTTTCTGCGCAAGGGGGACTGGGAAATTCCCGTGGACAAGGCAATCAATATCCCGCTGACCTATTCGGGCAAAGCTGTATTCCAGGTCCAGAATCTTTTGGCGGCATGCCTTACCGCCTATATTGAAGGCGTCAAGATTGAGGATCTGCAGATCGGTTTGCAGACGTTTTTTCCGTCACCGGCGCAGCTGCCCGGGCGGATGAACATTTTTGAGCTCGACCGGTTTAGGGTGCTGATTGATTATGCCCATAATCCCGCCAGTATGGAAGCCATCGGCCGGTTTGTCCGGGCAATGGGTGCCTGCCGGAGTGTGGGGATCATTGCCGGCACCGGCGACAGGCGTGACGAGGATTTGCGGGAATACGGCAGGACTGCGGCCCGGTACTTTGATCAGGTCATTGTCTGGGAAGATCAGGACTATGCCCGGGGCCGTGACAGCCGTGAAATCATGGACCTGGTGCTTGAAGGGGCCCGGAGCAGCTCCGGAAACATGGAGGTCCGGGTTATTCTCAGCGAAGACGATGCAGTGGATCATGCACTTTCCGGTGCAGCAGCCGGGTCGATCATATGCATTTTTACCGGGCGGATCGAGGTCATGACAGAAAGGATCAAGGCATTAAAGGAACAGGAAGTGGAGCGGAACAAACATGTTTCTGGTTGACATGCACGTACACACCACCCTTGGCGGTGATTCCCTGATCCGGCCCGAAGAGGTGGCTGATTGCGCCCGGCGGGCCGGAATGGATGCGGTGTGTATCACAGAGCATCATTCCTATGATCTGAGCCACCCCTTTGCGGAGATTTCCCGGCAGACGGGTTTTCCGGTTTTCCGGGGCCTGGAATACCGGGCCGCAGAGGGCCATCTGCTGATCTACGGGGTGCCGGCGTCAAGAAGCGATCTGCCTCCGGGCCTGCCCATGCAAAATGCCATTGACTGGGTCTGCGCCCGGGGCGGGGCGGCTGTTGCGGCCCATCCCTTTCAGAAAACCATGGCGGGCACCGCTCTTGGCAATCGGTTATTGGAATTGAAAAACCTGGCTGGTGTTGAAACTTTCAATGCCAGCCTCACAGACAGGGAAAACCGTCTGGCCGCGGATGCGGCCCGGGAAATGGGGTTGTGCGGCATTGGCGGCTCTGACGCCCACGGCCCGCATGTGCTGGGCCGGGCCTGTACCGGGTTTGACCGGCGGCTGCAGACCATTTCGGAACTGGTTGCAGCCCTGAAAAACGGCAAATGCCGGCCCCGAAACAATGCTGAACACGGGGCCGGCAATCAAAGCTGTTGCGCCGGATAACGATTGTATTTTACACCCCGCTGCCATCCGGATTTCGGAGAGCAGCGGGGTGGTTTTTTTAGTACCGGTAGTGATCCGGTTTATACGGGCCTTCCTTGGGTACGCCCAGGTATTCGGCCTGCTCGTCGGTCAGGCTGGTGAGCTTGATGGCCAGCCGGGACAGATGCAGGCGCGCCACTTCCTCGTCCAGGTCCTTGGGCAGGGTGTAGACCTGCTTTTCCAGGTCTTCTGCGGCCAGTTTGAGCTGTGCCAGGGTCTGGTTGGTGAAGCTGTTGCTCATCACAAAGCTGGGGTGCCCTGTGGCGCATCCCAGGTTCACCAGCCGGCCTTCGGCCAGCAGGATGATGGAGCGGCCCGAGTTTAGGTGCCACTGGTCCACCTGGGGCTTGATGTTGGTTTTCTCACAGTTTTTCTCCAGGTAGCTCACCTCGATTTCATGGTCAAAATGACCGATGTTGCAGACAATGGCCTCGTTTTTCATTTGTTCCATGTGCTGGCCGGTAATCACGTCGCAGCAGCCCGAGGCGGTCACAAAGATGTCGCCCAGGGGGGCCATGTCTTCCATGGTGGATACCTCGTAGCCTTCCATGGCTGCCTGAAGGGCGCAGATGGGATCGATTTCCGTGACCACCACCCGGGCGCCGAAGCCGCGCATGGACTGGGCGCATCCCTTGCCCACATCACCGTATCCGGCGATGACCACCAGTTTGCCGGCCACCATGGTGTCAGTGGCGCGCTTGATGCCGTCGGCCAGGGAATCCCGGCAGCCGTAGATGTTGTCGAACTTGGACTTGGTTACCGAGTCGTTGACATTTACGGCCGGAAACAGCAGCTCGCCCTTTTTGGCCAGCTGGTAGAGCCGGTTGACACCCGTGGTGGTTTCCTCGGACACGCCCCGGATATTTTCGGCGACCTTGTGCCAGTGCTTGGGATCTCGCTCATAAGACGCCTTGATCCGGTTGATGATGCACTGGTATTCGTAGATGTCATATTCTTTTTCCAGCATCTCGGGATTGTCCTCGGCCTTGACGCCTTCGTGGATCATCAGGGTGGCATCGCCGCCGTCATCCACGATCAGGTCCGGGCCGGAGCCGTCAGGCCAGGTCAGGGCCTGCTCTGTGCACCACCAGTAGTCCTCCAGGGATTCGCCTTTCCAGGCAAACACCGCGGCCGATCCGGATTTGGCAATGGCTGCGGCCGCATGATCCTGGGTGGAGAAAATATTGCAGGAGGCCCAGCGGATGTCTGCGCCCAGCTTCTTTAAGGTCTCGATGAGCATGGCCGTCTGGATGGTCATGTGCAGGCTGCCGGTGATTTTAAAGCCCTTAAGCGGCTTGTCCGGGCCGTATTTTTCGCGCACGGCCATCAGGCCGGGCATTTCGTTTTCCGAAAGCTCCATTTCCTTGAATCCGTCGGGTGCCAGGGAAATATCGGCCACCTTGTGGGGCAGGGAAAGATCGCGTTCCGGGACAATGGCTTTTTTCTTTTCATCGTTTTGCATCAGCATGTGGGTTTTTCCTTTCATTGGTGTTATTTGTTCATTTTGTTATTTTTGGTTTTATACAAAGCGGTCATGCATTGTGCACAGCCTGAAAAATGTTGAGTGAAAGCCCTTTTGAAAGATTATGGGGCCGGACCTGCTGCAGGGCAAATCCGTTTTTTTCAAGCCATGTTTCAATGGACTCCCGGTCAAATCCCAGCCACTTGACCCCGTAGACGGTTTTGAGCGAATGCTGCTGGTGGCGCTCAAATTCGGCCAGGATCAGTTCGCCGCCCGGCCGCAGGATCCGGGCCACTTCGGAAAAGGCGGCGGCCGGGTCGGCCAGATACTGCAGCACCAGGGAAATAACCGCCAGATCGGCTTCATTGTCGCCCAGGGGCATATGCTCGATCTCCCCCAGCCGGATTTCCACGGTTTGCCCGTTTGCATCTGAAAACCGTTTTCTGGCCTCTTCGAGCATCCGCGGCGAGGAGTCCACCCCAATGACCCGGCCGGCATGGGCCTTCATGGCCTCGAGCAGCTCGCCGGTGCCGCAGCCCAGATCCACGCCGATTTCATGGGAGTTGGTATTTTCGAAAATAGCGCGGTTGATATCAAAGGTGCCCAGAATTTCACGTTTTAAAAGATCCCAGCTTCCGGCGATATGATCGAAAAACCGCAGGGTCCCGGCAGAGCGCGCTTCAATGATCTGTTCAGTGCGTTTTAAATCCGCCCGGAGTACAGGGTCTTGCTCAAACAGATAGCGCACGGCTTCGATAAAATCCCGGCCAGGCCCGGAATCGGTGATGGAATAAATGCCCCAGACACCTTCTTTCAGGCATTTTGCCATCCCGGCGTCCGCCAGGATTTTTAAGTGCCTTGAGATTCTCGACTGGCCCATTTCCAGTATGCTGACCAGTTCGCCCACCTTTAATTCGTGATGAAGCAAAATATTGATCAGTCGAATCCGGGTTTCGTCTGAAAGGGCTTTAAAGTATATTGTGTTATTCATATGTTTAAATCAATTTATCTTGATATTTAAATCAAATTATAATGAAATATTTATATCTGTCAAGAAAAAACTTTGGGTGGTTTTTGGGCCGGCGGCTAAAAAAGCTACGGGATTTTGCCGGCGGTTTTTGTGCGAGCGCTCCGGTGCATTGCACCCGGGGCGGGTTTGTGGTATATACTTTTTCTCTTGGTAAGAGTGGTCTATAAGGTTTAATGTTCTTTAACCGAAGATAAGAAACAGACCCATCAATCACATCAGCCGCCCCGGCCGCCCGGGATCGTCCGTTATTGCCTGCGCCGGGTCGGGGCTGGTTTTGTCCATTTGAGAAACATCAGGAGGAAGCAGCAAATGGTTGCCATTACAGAAGCCGTATCATTGGAAAAGGACGGGGAAATCGGGATGCTTTGGATCGACAATCCCCCGGTCAACGCCCTGGGCCATCCGGTGCGAAAAGGACTGGCAGACGGGATTGAGCAGGCGGAAAAAGACGATCAGATCAGGGCTGTGGTGGTGATCTGCAAGGGGCGCACGTTTTGCGCCGGCGCAGACATCCGCGAATTCGGCAAGCCGCCCAAGGCGCCCCATCTGCCGGATGTGTTAAACCGCTTTGACCAGTGCAAAAAACCCATCATTGCCGCCATTCACGGCACGGCTTTCGGCGGGGGGCTGGAAACCGCTTTAAGCTCCCATTTTCGGGTTGCCGTATCTTCGGCCCAGTTCGGCCTGCCCGAGGTCAAGCTCGGCCTGCTTCCCGGTGCCGGCGGCACCCAGCGCCTGCCCCGGCTCATCGGAGCGGAAAAGGCGCTTGCCATGATTACCTCGGGCAATCCCATCGGCGCTGACAAAGCCCTTGAAGACGGACTGATCCACGAAATCATTGACGGTGATCTGGCCGAAGGCGCCGTGGGGTTTGCAAAACAGGTGCTTTCTGAAAACCGGCCCATGGTGCGGGTCCGGGACATGACCGAAAAGATTGCCCGGGCAGACTCCCAAATCTTTGATGATTTCCGCAAGCAGCTGGCCAGGCGGGCGCGGGGTTTTGAGGCCCCTCAGGCCTGCGTGGATACCGTGGAAGCCGCTGTTGCCAAATCCTTTGAAGACGGGCTGGCCTATGAGCGCCAGCGGTTTGAGCAACTGATGAGCGGCTCGCAGTCCGCGGCCCAGCGCTACTACTTTTTTGCCGAACGCCAGGTCTCCAAGATTCCGGATGTGCCAAAAGACACCGCCACCATGGATATCAAAAAGGTGGGCGTGATCGGCGCCGGCACCATGGGCGGCGGCATTGCCATGAATTTTGTCAATGCCGGCATTCCTGTCACCCTGGTGGAGGTCAAACAGGAGCTTCTGGACCGGGGCCTGGGCGTGATCCGGAAAAATTACGACATCAGCGCTTCCAAGGGAAAAATCGCCGCCGGAGATGTGGACAAACGCATGGGCCTGATATCCGGCACCACCAGCATGGAGGACCTGGCTGACGTGGATCTGGTCATTGAGGCGGTGTATGAAAACATGAACCTGAAAAAGGAAATATTTTCCAGGCTGGACAACATCTGCAAAGACGGCGCCATTCTGGCCACAAACACCTCGTATCTGGATGTCAATGAAATCGCCGCCCAGACCTCGCGGCCGGAATACGTGCTGGGCCTGCACTTTTTCAGCCCGGCCAACGTGATGCGCCTGCTTGAAATCGTGCGCGCGGAAAAAACGACCATACCGGTGCTGGCCACAGCAATGAAACTCGCCAAAAAGATCAAAAAGATCGCCGTGGTGGTGGGGGTTTGCTATGGATTTGCCGGCAACCGGATGTTTGCCCAGCGCAAGCGCGAATGCGAAAAACTCATCCTGGAAGGCGCGCTGCCCGCCCAGGTCGACCGCGTGATCTATGATTTCGGCTTTCCCATGGGTCCCTTTGCCCTGGCCGATCTTATCGGCATTGACCTGGGATGGGACAAGGACAATTCCAACAGCCGCACCATGCAGGAAGTGCTCTGCGAGCAGGGCCGGTTCGGCCAGAAAAACGGCAAAGGCTATTACAATTACGAGGAAGGCAGCCGGGCGCCTAAGCCGGCTCCGGAAATCGATGATCTCATTGTGGAATTTTCCCGAAAAAAGGGCTATATTCGCAGGGAGATCTCGGATGAGGAGATTTTGCAGCGCTGTATTTATCCCATTATCAACGAGGGCGCCAAAATCCTGGAGGAAAAAATCGCTGTGCGGCCGTCGGACCTGGACGTGATCTGGGTCAACGGCTATGGCTGGCCGGTCTACCGGGGCGGTCCCATGTTTTATGCCGACCTGGTGGGGCTGGATAAGATCCTGGACGCGTTAAAGAAGTTCCAGGCAGAGCATGGCGATGACTTCAAGCCCGCGCCCCTGCTGGAGCAGCTGGTCAGTGAGGGCAAAAACTTCAGCTCGCTAAACGCTTGATGAGCCTGTAAAAAGTCTTTTTTACAGGCAGTGTTAAGTTTTAAGTGATTAAGTGTTAAGTAAAATCAATAAGTTATTTGTTTATTGGTTGGCG
>NZ_JBSRLA010000064.1:0-19605 GCF_055149105.1 Desulfosalsimonas sp.
TTCTCAGAATTTCACGTACGGCTAAGTACGCTGCATTCTTCGAAATTGCGCAAGCCTTGATCTTGAACTTTTTACGGCGCCATCTGAAATCAGACTTTTACGGTGCCATCAACCTTGAACCTTGAACCTTGAACCTTGAACTCTAAACCCCCCGGAGGGGATGCATGTCAAAGACCAAAATCGTCTGTACCATCGGACCGGCCTGCGCGGATGTCCATATCCTTACGCGCATGATCCATGCCGGCATGAGCGTGGCCCGGCTCAATTTCTCCCACGGCGGCCGGGAAAACCATGCGGAAATGATTCAAATGGTGCGCACCGCCTCTGAGGAAACCGGGGTGCCCGTGGCCATTCTCCAGGATCTTCGGGGGCCCAAGATCCGCGTGGGAGAGGTTGAACCCCCGGGCATTCATTTAAAAACCGGAGAAACTCTGGTGCTGACCACCGATGCCGAAGCCGGGCAGGGCAACAGGGTGTCTGTGAGCTATCCGCATCTGCCCGAGGATGTTTCAGTGGGCGACACCATTTTGCTGGCAGACGGGCTCATGGAGATGGTGGTCACCCGGACCACGAAAACCGAGGTGCACTGCGAGGTGATCTCGGGCGGCACCCTGACATCGCACAAGGGCATCAATCTGCCTTCCGGCTCTGTGCGCACCCCGGCCATCACGGAAAAGGACAAGGCCGATCTTGCCTTCGGCCTTTCCCAGGATGTGGATTACGTGGCCATGTCCTTTGTTCGCCGCTCCGAGGACGTGCGCCAGGCAAAGGAGATCATTGCCCATGCCGGCCACAGCACCCCGGTGATCGCCAAGATCGAAAAGCATGAGGCCTTAAAGGATATAGACAACATCATGGATGTCTCAGACGGCATCATGGTGGCCCGGGGGGATCTGGGCGTGGAAATCCCCCTGGAAAATGTGCCCGGCACCCAGAAGATGCTGGTAGAAAAAGGAAACGAAGCCGGAAAACCGGTGATCATTGCCACCCAGATGCTGCGCTCCATGCTCGACTCCCCGCGCCCCACCCGGGCCGAGGCCACTGATGTTGCAAACGCGGTGTTAGACGGTGCCGATGCCCTGATGCTTTCAGAAGAAACCGCCACAGGAAATCACCCGGTGCGCGCCGTGGAATACATGGGCCGCATTGCCAAGGTCACAGAGGAAAAATACCCGTACGAAAAATCCTTTCAGGAAATTCTTCAAACCCGGATTTCCGAATCCGTGGCCCATGCCACCTGCATTCTTTCCGATCACCTGGCGGCCCGGGCCATTATCGCCACCACCAAAAGCGGCTACACCGCTCACCAGATCGCCCGGTTCCGTCCGAAAAGCCGGATTATCGCCGTATCCCCGGATATCCGGACCGTGCGCCAGCTCGCCCTTTACTGGGGGTGTCTGCCCGGGCTTATGGATTACACCAGGGACACGGATGAAATGTTTGACCGGGCCTCGGAATTTGCCATTGAAAAGGGGCATGCCAAAAAGGGCGATCTCGTTGTGATCACCGCGGGTCATCCCATGTGGGAGGCCGGTACCACAAACATGATCACGGTGCGCCGGCTCGGAGATATTGTTTAAGGGCGGGTTGCCTTAGATGAGCACGCATTTGTCCAATCATCGTATCCACCTGGCTGCAAGGTTGTCAGGCCTTCTTCCCCTGGCCCTGTTTGCTGCTGCCCTGGGCCTGGTTCCCGGAATCATGGCCGGCCGCAGCTATCGGGCGGTCATTGCCTGGGTGCCGGCTTTGGGCGTGGACCTGTCGCTGATGATCGACGGGTTAAGCCTTTTGTTTGTCCTGATTATCACGGGCATCGGGTTTTTTGTCAGCATTTATTCCGTGGATTATTTGCACGGCCATGCCCGCACCGGCCGTTTTTTCTTTTTTCTCCACGCCTTTATGATCTCCATGCTCGGCCTGGTCACCGCAGACAACGCCATTGCCCTGTTTGTGTTCTGGGAGCTGACAACCATATTTTCCTATTTGCTCATCGGGTTTGAGCACGAACAGGAAAAATCCCGCAAAAGCGCCCGTCAGGCCCTTCTGGTCACGGGGGCGGGGGGCCTGGCTCTGCTGGCGGGTTTTTTGCTTTTGCAGATCGCTTCGGGCACATACGAGATTTCGCAGATGGTCCATGCTGCAGACGATCTGCAGGCCCATCAGCTCTACACCCCCATCCTGGTGCTTCTGCTGGCCGGCGCATTTACCAAGTCGGCCCAGTTTCCATTCCATTTCTGGCTGCCCAATGCCATGGCCGCGCCTTCGCCCGTCAGCGCGTATCTGCACTCGGCCACCATGGTCAAGGGCGGGGTTTATCTGCTGGCCCGGTTTCATCCCATCATGGGGGGGACTGCGGCCTGGGAGGCCACCCTGGTGCTTGTGGGCGGATTCACGGCCGTTCTGGGCGCTTTTACCGCCCTGGGGCAGACGGATCTCAAAAAGATCCTGGCCTATACCACGGTGGCGGGCCTGGGGATCATGACCATGCTGCTGGGCGGGCAGAGCACGCCTTCAATGACCGCTGTGCTGACCTTTTTGCTGGTGCATGCCCTGTATAAGTCCGCTCTTTTTTTGGTGGCGGGCATTATTGATCACCAGACCGGCACCCGGGAGATCGCCCGGTTAGACGGCCTTGCCCGGTCCATGCCGTTTACCGGGTTTGCCGCATTTGCAGCATGCCTTTCCATGGCCGGTTTCCCGCTGTTTTTCGGGTTTATCGGAAAGGAGATCATGTACAAGGGCGTTTTGGCCGAAACCATGATGCCCGGGCTGGCCGCATCAGCGGCGGTGCTGGCAAACGGCCTGATGACCGCTGTGGCAGGTGTTTTTCTGATCCGCCCGTTTCTCTCGGATCGGGCCGGGGTCCATCTGGAAACAAAAGAAGCCGGGATCCGCATGTGGTCCGGCCCCATGATACTGGGGATGATCACCATCTTTTTTGGTGTTGTGCCGGAATTCGTGGGCCGGGTTTTGATCAAACCGGCGGTAAAGGCGATTCATGAGCCCACGGCATATGTTGAATTCGCCATTTTTCACGGCATCAACGACCCTCTTGCCTTAAGCATTCTGACCCTGGCCATTGGCGTGGCTTTGTATGTCAACCGCCAACGGGTCAACCGCATGGTGTGTGCGGTGTATGGGGCCGTTTCCCTGGATGCCTCGCAATTATATGAACACGTGATCAACGCGGTGGCAGCCGCAGGCAAGGCCCAGAACCGGATTTTGCAAAACGGATCTTTGCACCGCTATTTTTTCATTGTGGCGGCCGCATTTTTCATGGTTACCGCCTTTAGCTATGTCCGCGGCATGCAAGGATTTGTGGATATTTCAATTGCCATGCCCTCTTTGGAGCAGGCACTTTTGCTCATTGTGATCCTGGCTGCGGCGGCCGCGGTGGTGATCACGCACTCGGTGCTGCTGGCCATCTGCTCGCTGGGCGTGGTGGGTGCTGGTATTGCCGTTGTTTTTCTCATCTTCGGCGCCCCGGACCTGGCCCTGACCCAGCTTCTGGTGGAAACCCTGACCGTGATCATTGTCTCCATTATTCTGCTGCGGCTGCCGTCGCTGGGTTCCGGCGACAGGCGGGGCAGGCGGCGAAAGTTTTTTGACGGCGCTCTGGCCGCGGCCACTGGAATTCTGGTCACCACCCTGATGCTCACGATGCTGTCTTCGCCCCTGGATCGCTCGCTGACGGAGTTTTTTGAGAAAAACAGCTACCTGGCCGCCCACGGCAAAAACATTGTCAACGTGATCCTGGTGGATTTCAGAAGCTTTGACACCCTGGGGGAAATCATCGTGGTGGCAGCTGCCGGCATTGCCGGCTATGCCCTGATCCGCAGAAGGAGGCCCAATCCATGACCCGCTCGGTGATTCTGGCAACCGCCACCCGTTTTCTGGTGAGCATGATTTTGGTGTTTTCGGTTTATCTGCTGCTGCGCGGGCATAATTCCCCGGGCGGCGGGTTTTCCGGGGCCCTGGTGGCGGGCACGGGCTTTGCCCTGTATGCCATTTCAGAAGGGGCGCAATCCGTGCGCCGGGCCATCCGGATCGATCCGCTGTGGCTGGTTGGCCTTGGCATGCTGGCCGCCCTTGTTTCCGGGCTGGCTGCCGCGGCGGCCGGAAAAACGTTTCTAACCGGTCTGTGGTGGACCATTGCCGAATTCAATGGCACGGAAATGGTTGTGGGCACCCCGTTTTTCTTTGATGTGGGCGTGTATGCCATTGTCCTGGGTGCGATTCTGACCCTGATTCTGGCCCTGGAACAGGATCTGGCAGAAGATCTGGAAAAGGATTGACATGGAAACCCTGCTGTCTGTGATATGCGGTTTTATGGTGGCCGCAAGTCTGTACCTGATGCTCTCAGGCAACCTGATCCGCTTTATCTTCGGGCTGGCGCTGGCCACCAACGCGGTGAACCTGTTGATTTTCGTTGCCGGCCGGCTTTCGCAGACCCATCCGCCGCTGATTGATCCGGATGCGGGGGTTGCGGCCCAGCCCATGGCAAACGCTTTGCCCCAGGCCCTGATATTGACCGCCATTGTCATCGGGTTTGCGCTGCTGACCTTTGTATTTATCCTGTTTTATAAAGCCTACCAGTCGCTGAACACGGTGGAGACCGAACTGATGCGCGTATCCGAGCCCAGAGAGAGCAGCGGGGCAGAAGAGGGGGGGCAGGCCGGGACCGGCGGTGCTCATGGCCCGGGCAAGGAGGGCGCATGAACTGGCTTGTGGTGCTTCCGGTGATCGTGCCCTTTGCCGTGACCGCAATGACCCTGTGTTTGCGAAATCATCTTCGCCTGCAGGGCAGGGTAGCCATTTCCGGGGCCCTGGTGCATTTTGTGGTTTGCATGCTCCTGCTGGCACGGGTTGCCAAAACCGGCATTGTCACGGTTCAGATCGGATCATGGCCCGCGCCTTTCGGCATCACCCTGGCGGCTGATCATTTCAGCGCTATTCTTGTGGCAGTCACGGGAATTCTGGGCCTTTCGGTAACCGCCTATTCCAGGGCCGAGATTCGCGCGGGTATGCTGGCCGCAGGCTACCAGCCCCTGCTGCATATCCTGATCGGCGGGGTCTGCGGGGCGTTTTTAACAGGTGATCTGTTTAATCTCTACGTGTGGTTTGAGGTCATGCTCATGGCCTCATTCGGACTGCTGGTCATGGGCGGGGAAAAACAGCAGCTCGACGGCGGGGTGAAATACGTGATGATCAACCTGTTTGCCACCTTGCTGTTTATCTCGGGCATCGGCCTGTTATATGGCATGACCGGGACCCTGAACATGGCGGATCTGCACTCCGCAGTTCAGCAGGTGGAGCACAAGGGCCTGCTTACCGCCGTGGCCGCCCTGTTTATGACCGCATTCGGCATCAAGGCCGGCATCTTCCCGCTGTTTTTCTGGCTGCCCGCGTCCTATCATACCCCGCCCGTGGCCGTGTCCACCATAATGGCCGGGCTGCTGACCAAGGTGGGGGTCTATGCCCTGATTCGGATGTTTACCCTGGTTTTTATCTTTGACATCGCCTATACCCACGGAATCCTGCTGGCAGCCGGCGTGCTGACCATGATCGTGGGCGTGCTGGGCACTGCGGCGTTCTACGAGTTCAGGCGCATTCTGTCGTTTCACATCATCAGCCAGGTGGGCTACATGGTGCTGGGCCTGGCATTGTTTACGCCCCTGGCCCTGACCGGGGCGGTGTTTTTTCTGGCGCACAACATGATTGTCAAGGCCAACCTGTTTCTGATCTCGGGTGTGTGCCGGCAAAAGGCCGGCTCCTTTGAGCTCGGCCGGCTCGGGGGGCTTTATAAAAACCACGGGTTTATCACGATTCTGTTTTTTATTTCCGCGTTTTCCCTGGCCGGGTTTCCGCCCTTGTCCGGGTTCTGGGCCAAGTTTCTGGTGATCCGCGCCGGGCTTGAGGCCGAAGCCTATGTGGCCGCGGCCGCAGCCATTGTGGTGGGACTGCTGACAACCTATTCCATGACAAAGATATGGGCCGAGGCCTTCTGGAAGCCGGCCCCGGAGGGGGAACCGGAAACGGGGATTGACGCACAAGAGCGGGGGCGGGGCGATTTCTGGCTGTATGCGCCCATTGTGGTGCTTGTGATGCTAACCCTGGCAATGGGGCTTTTGCCGGGCCCGTTTGTGGATCTGGCCGGTTCCGCGGCCCATGAGCTTATGAATCCCGGCATTTACGTCGATGCGGTACTCGGAGGTGGCAGATGAGCAACCTGTTTGTCTTTAACCTGTTTCTGGCAGCCGGCTTTGCCGTGATCATGGGCCAGCTCAACCCGACCGGGTTTGTTTCCGGTTTTGTGATCGGGTATATGGCGCTTTGGATCACCAGGCATCTCTACGGGCCCTCGGGATATTTCGCCCGGGTGATCAACATTGTCCGGCTTGCGGCCACATTTGTCTGGCTTTTGCTGGTGTCCAACTTCCGGGTTTTGTGGGATGTGATCACGCCCAGGCATTTTTCCAGCCCTGCGGTGATCGGTGTTCCCCTGGATGCCACAACCGATTTTGAGATCATGCTGGTGGCCAACATCATCTCCCTGACCCCGGGGACCTTGAGCCTGGATGTTTCCGCGGACCGCAAAACCCTGTATGTGCACATGATGTTTTTAGACGACGTGGAAACCGCCCGCCGGGATATCAAGGAAAAAATCGAAAAACGGGTGCTGGAGGCCGTGCGATAATGGTTGTGGAAAGCATTGTTGTCCAAACCGCTGCAAAAATCACCCTGGTACTGCTGGCCCTGGCGGTGCTGCTGGCTTTTATACGGCTGCTTGCCGGCCCGAGCCAGGCAGACCGGATCGTGGCCCTGGATCTGATTTCCGTTCTGATCGTGGCCATTCTGGCGGCCCTGTCGATTTACCGGCAGCAAAGGGCGTTTCTGGACGTGGCCATTGCCTATGCCTTGATCGCGTTTCTGGGCACCGTGGCCCTGGCCCGGTTCCGGGAGCGGCTGGCCAGAAGCGGCCGGATTGACGAACACCAGGAGGAGATTGATCAATGACGCAATATTTTGTGGCATTTTTCATGATAGCCGGCGGGGTCTTCTGCTTTGTGGCCGGCCTGGGCATGCTGCGCCTGCCGGATACCATCATCCGGATGCACGCGGCCACCAAGGCGGGTGCTCTGGGCTCGGGTCTGATGTTTCTGGCCCTGGCCCTGTTTTACATGGATCTGAGCACCACCCTGCGCGCTTTTGCCGCCATTTTGTTTATTTTGTTCACCGCCCCGGTGGCCGCCCACTTAATCGGCCGCGCCGCCTACTGCACCCGTGTCAGGCTCTGGGATAAAACCTGGATCGACGAGCTGGCCTACACCTGCGACTGGACCGAACCCGAACAAGATGATTAGTGTTTGAAGCTGCGCTGGCCGGTGAGCACCATGGTGGCATTGTTTTCGTTGCAGGCCTCAATGGACTGGTAATCATTTAGCGATCCGCCCGGATGCACCACTGCGGTGACCCCTTCGCGCAGGCCCACGTCCACGCCGTCACGGAACGGGAAAAACGCGTCGCTGACCATGGTTGAACCGATCAGGCCGCCTTTTTCCGCCTTGACCCGGGCGTTGATCTCATCTTTTTTGTCCCCGTCTGCCAGTTCGTTATAGGGCATGTTATGCTGCTCAAAGCAGTAGCGGTCCGCAAGCTTGCGGTAGGCCTTGTCACGGGCGATTTCCGCCACGCCCACCCGATCCTGCTCACCGGTTCCGATGCCCACAGACACCCCGTCTTTGACATAGAGCACAGAGTTTGAGGTTACGCCCGATTCCAGCAGCCAGCCGAACCGGATGTCGGCCAGTTCGTTTTTTGTGGGCGGCCGGTTGATGCGGTAAACCTCTCCCTTGTATTCGCATTCAGCCAGCTTGAAGTCGGCATCGCTGCGGGCTTCGGGCACAAAGGACCACTGGGTGATCAGGCCGCCGTCAATCAAGTTTTTAAACTCCACCACGCGCTGGCCCACAAAGGACTGGAGCCTCTCGATGTTCTGAATCTGGATCACCCGCAGGTTCTTGCGATTTGCCAGAATGTCCATGACCCCTTCTTCATATTCCGGGGCCACGATCACCTCGGCATACTGGCTGGCCACGGCTTCTGCCGTGGGCTTGTCCAGTGCCCGGTTGACGGCAATGCAGCCGCCGAATGCCGCAACCCGGTCTGCCATGTAGGCTTTGGCATAGGCGTCGGTCAGGGTTTCGGATACGGCCGCCCCGCAGGGGTTGTTGTGCTTGACAATAATGGCACAGGGTGTGTCGGTGAAGTAGCGCAGAATGTTTAAGGCGTTGTCTGCGTCCGTGAGATTGGTTTTGCCCGGATGTTTGCCGGACTGCAGCAGCTCGATGTCCGAGGCCAGGTACTGGCCCGGGGCAATGGTGCGGGTTTCGCCCAGCACCAGGTTGCCGTTTGCCAGCCGGTACAAAGCCGCTTCCTGTCCGGGGTTTTCCCCGTAGCGCAGGCCCTTTCGCACCCCTTCGATCACCCAGTCCACCTTTTCGTAAAACAGGGTCTGGCGGTTGTCCCCGTCCACAAAGGAGATCTCCATCTGCGGCGGAAAGTGATCGTCCATGATGGTTTTATACATTTTTTTCAGATCGTCGGCCATTTCGGGTCGCTCCATCAGTTTTAAGTGATTAGTGTTAAGTTTTCAGTGTTAAGTTTTAAGTATTGAGTAAGATCAAGAAGTTTCTGGCCTTCTAACTTCGTTCAAGGTTCAAGGTTCAAGGTTCAAGGTTCAAAAAAATAAAATCAAAGCTTTTAAGCATGCGGTAAAAAGTTCCTGACAAACAGCGAACGCGGTAAAAAGTCTGATTTCAGATGGCGCCGTAAAAAGTTCAAGATCAAGGCTTGCGCAATTTCGAAGAATGCAGCGTACTTGGCTGTACGTGAAATTCTGAGAAATTGCGCGTAACGCAGATATTGGACTTTTTACGGCGCCATCTTTGGGTTACAGGATTTCTTCGTATGCGCCCTGGATATCGTTAAACGCGGTTTCGCGCAGGTAATTGGCAATGGCCTGGTCATATCCGGCGGTGTGGAAAAAAGCCTTTTTGGCCAGGCTGATCCGGGTCTCCAGAGATGTCATGGACTCCATGGACTCGAGTTCCTCCAGGACTTTGGGATAATCCTTGGGGTCCACCACAGGGGCCACCCGGATGAAGTTTTTGGCTGCCGCCCGGATCATGCACGGTCCGCCGATGTCAATGTTGCCCCGGGCCTTTTCCGGGGTGACATCTGCGGCCTCGATGGTCTGCTGAAACGGGTAGAGGTTGACCACCACCATGTTGACGGGCACGGCCCCGGTGCGTTTGAGATCGGCCTGATGATCCGGGTTGTGGGTTTCGGTGAGAAGGCCCAGATAGATCTTGAAATCCAGGGTCTTGACCAGCCCGCCCTGGGTTTCGGGCTGTCCCGTGTATTCGGAAACCGGGGTGAGCACTTTTTCGGCCTTTTTGCCCAGGATCTGTTCAATCTTTTTATACGTGCCGCCGGTGGACAAAATCCGGATATTGGGGTTGGCCTTTACCATACGGGGCACAAAGTCCTCAAGCCCGGTTTTGTCTGAAACGCTTATCAAAACCGTGCTGACCTTTACCAGATCATCGATTTTTTTTACAGTATTGATACTCATGACATCCTCCGCACCTGATGTTGTTTGCGTTGATTTATAATGGCACCGGGTCGATGAGTCCGGTCAGACCCCTTGTGACAAAGCCGGGCAGGGCGAATGCCGCCCGGTGGACTGCTGGATTGTAATACTGCATGTCCATGCCCGGCGCCTCTGCGCGCTTTGGATCAAAATCCCGGATCGGGCAAAGCCCGTTTGAGGCAAACCCGAAGCTCCACAGCCCGCCCGGGTAGGTGAGGGTGGAGAAGGTGTACATGTGGATTTTTTCAAAAAAGGGCCGCTGGTTGGAAAACATGGAATTCTGGATTTCAGTGTCGTAAAACGGCGATTCAGACTGGGAGATCATCACCCCGTTTTGCGAAAGCAGGCCGGCCGCATTTTTGTAAAATGACCGGTCAAACAGCGGCTGGGCCGGTCCGATGGGATCGGTGGAATCAATGAGCACAGCGTCAAATGTTTCCGTGCAGTTCTGGACGTATTTGACCCCGTCGTCGATGACCAGCTCCAGGCGGGGGTCGTCCAGGGCACAGGAAACCGAGGGCATGTGCTTTTTACATGCATCAACCACCATTTGGTCGATTTCCACCATCACGACCCGCTCAACGCTTTTGTGGCGCAGCACCTCACGGGCCGTTCCCCCGTCGCCGCCGCCGATGATCAGCACGCTTTTGGGCTCGGCAATGGTAAACAGGGGCACGTGGGCGATCATTTCATGGTAGACGAACTCGTCTCTTTCCGAGACCATGACAATGCCGTCGTTTAACAGCAGTGTTCCGTGGCCGGCGGTTTCCACCACATCCACCTGCTGATAGGCGCTTGTGCCCGAAAACAGGGTGCGCTCCACCCGAAATCCCAGAGAGACCATGTTCTTGTGGGTCTCGGTCACCCACAGATCAAGCTTTCCGCCGTTATTTTCATCCGTCATGCGGCAACCTCCCTTTTGCAGGAAAATAAAAAATCAATAGCATTTTTGTACCGGCAGGTAAATCCCTGTGTTGGTATCAGCGGGAAAAGGGGTGGTGTTTTATCTAAAGCGTGCGAACGGATTGATTTTGCGCCGTGTTTTTCAGCTTTTTGTCCATGGTGGCCAAAGCGGCGTTGTGCCGGCGCGCAAGCACCAGAAAAAACATATCATAAGCCGTCATTTGCGTTTTGCAGGCCAATGCAAACGCCTCCCTGTAAAGATCGGTTTCTGCGGCATAATCATCAGGAAGCATCAGGGCGTTTTCAATGCAGGCCTCGCAGATGTCTGCGGGCAGTTCCTGGAACGTGTGGTATTTCCAGAAAACGTTTGTGATTTCCGCGATGTAGAGATTCGGTGCGATCACCCAGTCCGCGTTTTGCAGGTGCCCGGCCCAGAGCCCGGCATGTGTGCGCTGCAAGACGATTTCAGCGCCGATGCTGGTATCCATGACAACAATCATCAGCGCTCCCGGTCCCGGCGGATCAGCTCCGCAGGGTCTTTTAATTGTCCTGTAAATCCATGTGCCGGAGCTGTGCAAATGCGCTCCAGCAATTGTTTTCTGCGGGCTTTTGCGTCCAGCGGTTTTCCCATTCCTTTTGAAAGCGCTACAACCGCTTGCTGGGAAAGGCTTCTGTGCTGTTTTCCGGCTTCTTCCTTCAGCCGGTTATGCAGATGCTCGGGCAGATCTCTGATTTGAAGTGTGGGCATGGCCATTTTCCTTCTGAATGATTGTGTCAACAATATAATGCATTTGTCAGCAAAGTGCAATCAAGACGTGAAAACTTTCGCTGGTTGAGATGTTGACAGGGAGATGTTTGGGCTTAGCTTAATGTTTTGGAAATCCTGCCGTGTAAAAGCCAAAGGCGGGACAGCAGGAGGCGGACATGAAAAAGCTTTGCATCATAAAACTGGGCGCCACGTATGCGGACATGAAGTCCCGGTTCGGTGATTTTGAGCACTGGACCCAAAACGGCCTGGATGCGCCCGGAGCGTTTGTCCGCATTGTGGACGCGAAAAACGGCCAGGGGCTGCCGGCGCCGGAAAAGTGCGCCGGCGCTGTACTCACCGGCTCGCATGCCATGGCCACAGACAACGCGGAGTGGAGCGTGCGCACGGAAAACTGGCTAAAGGAGCTGCTGCATGCCGGGGTCCCGGTTTTGGGCATCTGTTACGGCCATCACCTGCTGGCCCGGGCTGCGGGCGGCAAGGCCGGCTATCACCCGCAGGGCAGGGAAGTGGGCACGGTGGAAGTCCGGGTTTTTCCCGGTGCGGCCGAATCAGATCCGATTTTTGCCGGTGTTCCCCAGCGTTTTTCCGCCCATGCCACCCATTCCCAGACTGTGCTGAAATTGCCGCCCGGGGCGGTGCATCTGGCCCAAAGCGATCATGACCCGAATCACGCCTTTCGCATCGGCGGCCGTGCCTGGGGCGTGCAGTTTCACCCGGAATTTTCAGCCGAAATCATGCGGGCCTACATTCAAAAACAGGCAGAGGACCTGATCCGTGAGGGCCGCAGTCCCGAACGCCTTTTGCAAAACGTCACCCCGACCCCTGAGGCCGCAGCAATCCTATCAGCCTTTGCCCGCATCTGTTGATTACAGGGCGTCGAGTTCCCGAAGAAAATCAATGAATTGTTCCATATCCTGTTTGCACAAGACAAAGCATGCATCTGCATCATCTGCAAGGGCTTCAAGCCGCTCGGGTTTCAAGTTGAAAGTATAGATATTGCGGACCAGGTGGCGAAAAGCCCTGTATTCATCCAGGCACTCTCTTGTTGCCCGCCCGATCACGGGAGGGCGCAGGCCTTTCATGTCAGCGGCCATCTGCTGGAGAAGTTCCTGGTGCCAGTTTGCGCCGCCGGGCACCCCTCCGTCAACTGTTCTGGCAATGTCTTCAAAGCAGGATTCCATTGCAGCATAAAAACTGTGCAGATTCAGGGCAAGTCCGTCAAGATAACCATCATCACCGCTTTTGCGGGCTTTTTCCAGCAAAATCCCCACCCGTTGAACAACGCGCCGGACATCTTCCATCATTTGTTCCAGTCGGCCTGCCAGGGCCTGGTAAGGTCCCCTTGCTATGATCATATGGTCACCCCGTTTTCCAGTTCTTTGCGCAGGGACTCCGGCGCCTGTTCAATCTGGATCAAATCCACTGCAATGTCATTGTCTATCCCGGTGACCGCGGCAACAGCCCGCAGGAATTCGCTGTCCGCAACCCCGGAGACCGCCAGGTCCACATCCGAACGTTCGTCAAAATATTCCGGCCGCAGAAGGGAGCCAAAAACAATGATTTTTTCTGCGTGGAATCGCTTTCGCAGCAGGTCGGCGGCTTTTCCGGCCACGCCCCATCCCCTCTTCACGCGCTGGCGGCGTCGTTTTTCCGCAGCCTCCTTGTTTCGCCTGGCAGTGCGGCGATAGATTTCCATGTCTGCCGGAGGGATGGTGTTCATGATTTTTTCCTGCTTTTCCAAGATGATCACAGAGATCTGCCGTATTTGCCTAAATATACGACAATATGTGAAAAACGTCAATTCCGTGTGTCTTGCCAGCAGTATAAGCTTTTCTCAGGCTTTTTTCAGCCGATGGGGCATGGGGATAGACCTGGGCGGTCTTGTCCGGCCGCAATGAAGGCGGTGGCCTGGAGGAAGGAAACCCTGAGGCCGGGGCCGGGTTTTTTCGCTCCTGAGCCTTTTTGCGGATTCAGCCAACGCCTTCGCCGAAATTTCAAAAACTCGGCCTGTCGGCCTCAGACAGTTTGAAATTTTCCGGCTTCGGCATTGGCTGAATCTCTTCGCAAAAACGCTCAATGTCGCTTCAAAAACCCGCCCCCGCCCTCCGGGCTTCCTTGGGGAGCATTCTCAAGTTCGATAAGTCTGAAAAACACATTGGAAACACCTTTCCAGGTTGGGTAACTCTATATCGGCATTCAAATTAAAAGGAGCTCTTGGTAAAAAACATTTGTTCCCGCTTGTTTCCAGTACCTTGGCCATGGGGTGGGGCGGGGGTGGTTTGTTTGGCTGCATTGGCGCGGTTTCGGCATAAGATCGGACCGGGGCTTTGGCGCCCGGAATTTTAAACTGTCTGAGGGCGATCCGCCCGAGTTTTTAAAATTCCAGCCAAAGCCCCGGTCCGATCGCCGAAAGCACGCCGCAGACAAACAAACCGCACCCGACCCGCTCCATGCGAAAACCGGCACAAGCTGCCAATGCCCTGGTTACGCCAATGCCTTAGTTGTCTCATCTCCCGGCCTAAAATAATGGTCTGGCCCTGCCGGCAAACCTTGTTTGTCATTCCGGCGCAAAAGGTTATTTTATGTAAGTAACCGCACCAAACATGATGGAATTGTAAAAAGTCCGAAAACGGATATAACCGCCAACCAATAAGGAAATAACTTTTTGATTTTACTTAACACTTAACACTTAATCACTTAAAACTGCCTGTAAAAAAGACTTTTTACAGGCTCATCAAACATCTGTCGTCCAAAACGCGCAGTCAGTTGCCAATCCATACAAGGCCCGGAGGTTATAAATGGTTTTGTCGGAACAGCATTATCCCAAAAAAACAATCCAGGTTTTGGGCCGCAACATGGCCTATGTGGACGAGGGGCAGGGCGATCCGATCGTGTTTCTGCATGGAAATCCCACCTCGTCGTATCTGTGGCGCAACGTGATTCCCTTTGTGACGCCTTTGGGCAGATGCATTGCCCCGGATCTGATCGGAATGGGCGATTCGGACAAGCTGGCGGACTCAGGACCGGGCGCCTACCGGTTTGTTGAACACCGCAGGTTTCTCGACGAATTTCTGGCACAGATGGGAATTGATAAAAACGTGGTTTTTGTAATCCATGACTGGGGCTCTGCCCTGGGCTTTGACTGGAGCCGCCGCCATCCTGAAAGTGTGCGGGCAATCGTTTACATGGAAGCCATTGTCCAGCCCCTGAACTGGTCGGACTGGCCGGATAGCGCCAGGAACATGTTTGAGCGGTTACGGTCTGAGCAGGGCGATGAAATTATTTTGAAAAACAACGCATTTGTGGAAAAAATCCTTCCCGCCTCCATCCAGCGCAATCTGAGCCCCGCAGAAATGACCGAATACCGCCGCCCGTTTTTCAACCCGGGCGAGGACCGGCGCCCGACACTGACCTGGCCAAGGGAAATTCCCATATACGGCGATCCTGCGGATGTGGCCGAAATTGTCTCGGCTTACGGAAAATGGCTGGAAACCGCCAGTGTGCCAAAGCTTTTTATCAATGCAAACCCAGGAATGATCCTTGTCGGCGGGCAGCGGGAATACTGCCGTTGCTGGCCCGAGCAGCAGGAGGTTACAGTCAATGGCCTTCATTTTATCCAGGAAGATTCGCCGGAAGCCATCGGAGAGGCCATTGCCGGGTTTCTCAAAAAATAAGAATGATGAGCCTGTAAAAAGTCTTTTTTACAGGCAGTGTTAAGTTTTAAGTGATTAAGTGTTAAGTAAAATCAATAATTTATTTGTTTATTGCTTGACGGTTATCTCTGATTTGAGACTTCCAAGGAAGTCCAAGGGCGGGGTCGGCTTTTGAAGCGACATTGAGCGTTTTTGCGTGAAAAATTTAAACTGTTTGAGCAAGGCAGAGCGAATTTGTCAATTTTAAGCAAAGGCATTTGATGAATCCGCAAAAACGGTCAGGAGCGAAAAAGCCGACCCCGGCCGCAGGGCTTTCTTCCTTAGACGCTCAGTAATGTGTTTATCAGATTCAAACAAGGGAGAGTTGCTATGACTGATAGGGTAAATGCAGGCGGCCTTCAGGTTGCACGGATTCTGTATGATTTCATAAACAACGAGGCCATTGACGGCACCGGAATCAAACCCGATGATTTCTGGTCCGCCCTCGGCAGCATCGTGGCGGATATGACCCCCCGAAACCGGGAGCTTCTGGAAAAACGCGACCAGCTCCGGGCCGCACTGGACGACTGGTACCAGCAGCGCAAAGGCAGGCCTTTTGATATGGCCGAATACAAGGCGTTTTTACGCGAAATCGGCTATCTCCAGCCGGAAGGCGGGGATTTCGAAGCCGCCACCCAAAATGTGGACCCGGAGATCGCGCAGGTGGCCGGCCCCCAGCTCGTGGTGCCGGCATCCAATGCGCGGTTTTCATTAAACGCGGCCAATGCCCGGTGGGGAAGCCTTTATGACGCGCTTTACGGATCAGACGTAATCTCCGAACAAGGCGGGGCCCATAAGGGCACCCAATACAATCCCGTGCGGGGCGAAAAAGTCATTGCCTATGCCCGGGCCGTGCTGGACCAATCCGCCCCCCTGGCGCAGGGCAGCCATGCAGATGCCGCAGAATACCGCATTGACGGCGGAAAACTGACTGTCCGCCTCAAAGACGGCGCTGAAACCGGCCTTAAAGACCCGTCCCGGTTCGCCGGCTACAGGGGATCGGCCGACCGGCCCGATGCGGTTTTGCTGGTCAAAAACGGCATGCACATGGAAATCGTCATTGATCCGGCCGATCCCGTGGGCAAAACCGATGCCGCCAATGTCAAAGATGTGATCCTGGAAGCAGCCCTGACCACCATTGTGGATTTTGAGGACTCGGTGGCAGCCGCCGATGCAGCCGACAAAACCGCCATTTACCGCAACTGGCTGGGCCTGACAAAGGGGGACCTGGAAGAAAGCTTTGAAAAGGGCGGCAAAACCATCACCCGGCAGATGAACCCGAACCGGCACTATACCGATGCCCGCGGCGATTCCTTTGGCCTTCCGGGCCGCAGCCTCATGCTGGTGCGAAACGTGGGCCATCTCATGACAAACAGCGCAATTTTGGACGCTCAAGGCAACGAGGTGTTTGAAGGGATCATGGACGGCATGATCACCGCCCTGATCGCCATCCACGATCTAAAGGGCAACACCCGGTTTCAAAACAGCAAAACCGGCAGCATCTACATTGTCAAGCCCAAGCTGCACGGCGCGGACGAGACCGCATTTACCGATGACCTGTTTGCCCGCATTGAAGACGCACTGGGCCTGGCGCGCAACACCCTCAAGGTGGGGGTCATGGACGAGGAACGCCGCACCACGGTCAACCTCAAAGAATGCATTCGCGCGGTCAAGGACCGGATTATTTTCATCAACACGGGATTTCTGGACCGCACCGGAGACGAAATCCATACCTCCATGGAAGCCGGCCCCATGATCCGGAAAGGGGAAATGAAGCAGGCCGCCTGGATGACCGCCTACGAGGACTGGAACGTGGATGTGGGCCTGGCCGCCGGCCTGCGGGGCCGCGCCCAGATCGGCAAGGGTATGTGGGCCATGCCCGACAAGATGGCCGACATGATGGACGCCAAAATCGGCCACCCAAAGGCCGGGGCCAGCTGCGCCTGGGTGCCGTCTCCCACGGCCGCCACTTTGCACGCCATTCATTATCACCGGGTCAATGTGGACGCCCGCCAGCAGGAACTGGCCGGAAAGCGGCGCGCCGGCATTGACGATCTTCTGACCCTGCCGCTGATGGCCGACCCGGAGGCGCTGAGCGCAGATGACATCAAGCAGGAGCTGGACAACAACTGCCAGGGCATTCTCGGATACGTGGTGCGCTGGATTGATCAGGGCGTGGGCTGCTCCAAGGTTCCGGATATCCGGGACGTGGGCTTGATGGAAGACCGGGCCACCCTGCGGATTTCATCCCAGCATATCTGCAACTGGCTGTATCACGGCATCTGCACCAAAGACCAGGTCATGGAAACCCTCAGGCGCATGGCCGAAGTGGTGGACCGGCAGAACGCCGATGATCCCGGCTACATTCCCATGGCAAAAGACTTTGACAACAGCCTGGCCTTTCAGGCCGCCTGCGACCTGATTTTCAAAGGCCGGGACCAGACAAACGGCTACACCGAGCCTCTGCTTCACGCCTATCGTCTCAAAGCCAAGGCCAAGCTCGGTTTATAAATAACAGACGCAATCTTTTCCGGATTCACACGGGGTTTATAAGCTTATTGTTTGTTTGCGGGGCAGTTGTGTGCTATGGATACGGCCGGCAAACAAAAACTTTCAACCCCGTCCTATGGAGATAAATCATGAAAAAAATGCGTTTAGTGTCGTGTGTTGTTCTAATTATTTCAATGCTGGCCATAGCCGCCTGTTCCGGAGATGGCGAAGACAAAGGGTCAGCCGGCCTTCCTCCTGCAGCAGAACAATTGCCGCTGCTGGAAATGGTGCCGGAAAACACCCAGGTGCTGGTCAAATTCGAGGGCCTGGAAAACCTGTATGGGCAGTTGGCTGTCTCGCAAAATTCTGTTCTGGGCGTTTCCGTGGAGCAAAAAGAGATTGACCGGATCAACGCAGCCCTGGGCTTTAACCTGATGGATCTTGAGCAGGTCCGGCAGGCCGGGTTTGACACGGCCCAACCCTTTTGCCTGGCGATTCCCAACTTACAGTTGGATGCCGCTGACAGCCGGCAGACCGATTTTGATGTCCTGGCCCTGCTGCCGGTATCCGACGGTGAGACCGCAATGAATACGCTCCGCGCAGCGCTTGAAAAAGAAAATGTCCTTGTCGCTGAAGCCGAAAAAAACGGCCGCTCATACCTCAAGTGGCGCTACCCGGAGGCAGAAGGGGCCATGGCGGTTAAAGACCAGTATCTTTGCATGGCAGTCAATTCAGATAACGATCCCCAGGCCTTTCTGGATTCGCTCCTGGAAAACAACGCTTCGCTGGCCGATTCGAAAACCTTCCGGGAAGTGGCTGCAGACACGGATTTTACCCGTGGGCTGGCGGCTTATTTCAATATCGCCGGCATGGTGGAAGCCAATGCTGAGCAGATCCGGCAGGCCGCGGCCAGCGGGTCGGATTCCGCCGCCGAAACCCAGGAGATGCTCCAAACCCTCAGACAGTATTCCGCCGGGACCATGACCGCGGAGTTTGGCAGCCCGGATTTTACCCTGGACACAATTGTCTCCCTGGTGCCGGATGCGGATATCAAAAAGGTCTGGAGCCCGGACCGGATAAACCGGGACAAGGTTTTAAGCATTGCCGATCCGGCGGCCTTCTTGCTTTCCTTTGGTGTGGACATGCGGCAGTACTATGAAATGATCACCGACATGCTCCCCCCGGAACAGTATGCCACGGTTGCCAGCCGGATGAAGGAGTTTGAGCGCAATAGCGGCATTGACCCGGAGACCGAGCTGCTCGACAATCTCAGCGGCAGCATGAACCTGGCCCTGTATGACGGCGCCAGCATCACCCTGATGAACTACAACGCGCTTTTTACAGCCGGGGTCAACGACGCCAAAGTCATGAAGGATGTCATTGAAAAGTTCATCAAACTGCTGCCCCCGGACAAGCAGTCCATGATCAGCCGCCGGCAGGTGGGGGGGACGGATGCTTATGTGATCAATGCCGGTGTAACACAGGTTTATATGGGCATTGATGACGAAACATTCATGATTTCATCAGGAAAGCCCCTGTATGAAAAAGCCCTTGACGGCAAAAAGGACCAGGGTTTTGCCGCGAGCCTGGCAGATGACCGGTTAAAGGAAAGCATCACAGGCAAACGAAACATCTTTTATCTCAACATTGACGAGGTGGTCAAAACAGTGAACAATTTTGCCATGTTTCTCATGGAATCCGCCGGCGGCGAGCAGCAGTTCAGACAAAAGCTCGATGCCGCGGGCAAGTTCAAATACATCCTGGCCACCAGCGAGCTTGAAAACGATCTTGTCAAATCCATGTTGACAATCCAAACCCGCTTCACCGAACCCTTTTTTGTCGAAACCGCCCGGATGGTGGACGACCTGCAGCAGTAAAACAAAAAAATCGGGGACAGTATCTTTATCTCCAATACTGTCCCCGATTTTCCGTAAGGCAAGAATTAAGGTTTGACCCCTTAATTAGTGGCTGAACGAAAACCCTGTTCAGCCAAAACGCGAATATCGAAATCCGAAATCCGAAACAAATACGAATATCGAATGTTCAAATGATAAAAACCAACAGCTTAAAACAGGATGTTTCTGTCATTGATGCAT
>NZ_JBSRLA010000065.1:0-36630 GCF_055149105.1 Desulfosalsimonas sp.
ACGCGCGATTTCTCAGAATTTCACGTACGGATAAGTACGCTGCATTCTTCGAAATCGCGCAAGCCTTGATCTTGAACTTTTTACAGCGCCATCTGAAAATCGACTTTTTACGAGCGCGTCAATAGATAATCGTTTCGCCATGATTATTATAAATTAGTGGTGAAACATGAATTGTGCAAAGCAGATTTCTCTGATCAGAAGATAGCCCGGAAAGGACTGGAGTTGAAAACAAAACCGCATGTGTGCATTGGTGTCCTGCTGGCATGGCTTTTCATTTCGGTTTGTCCCGCCGAAGCCCGGGAACCCGGCTTTGCTAAACAAAAAAACATAGATGGCCATACCCTGACCCTCCGCGGTACGGGTATGCTGCGCTACATGGTCTTTATCAAGGCCTACAAAGGCGCATTTTATCTTCAGGAAGGCAAAACCGCAGACCAGGCCACAGAAGGGAAGGCAGCCCGCTGCCTGGTGCTTCACTATTTTCAGCCCGTCAAGGCCGGAGATTTTGCCAAGGCCACCAGGGAAATGATCAAAAAAAACGTCTCTTCGGATCGCTTTTCCTCCCTTTTGCCAAAAATCGAAGAATTTAACGCCTTATACCGCGATATCACGCCAGGTGACCGTTATACGGCCGGCATACACCCCTGAAAGCAGAACCCGCCTGTGGTTCAATGACAAACTTCTGGGCGGGGTTGAAGGCGCATCCTTTGCTGCTGCATTTTTTGCCATCTGGATCGGTGAAAACCCCATAGACGAAACTTTCCGGGACCGTATGCTTGGAAGGCGCCGGTCGTGAGAAAGCTTTCCGCCGCAGCAAAGGCAGCCTATTCCGCCCCGGCATTTGCCCTGGCAGTGGTGGGTATTCCGGTATATGTCTATATTCCAAAGTTTTACACCGACGTGGTGGGGGTTCACATCTCGGCTCTGGGCGCCATTCTTCTGATTGTCCGGCTATTTGATGCGTTTACCGATCCAATGATCGGCATTTTCTCCGATAGGCTGCAGACACCCATGGGACGGCGGCGGCCGCTTATCGCCGCTGGCGCCGTGCTCACGGTTTTTGCCATCGCGCTATTGTTCAACCCGCCCCGGGAAATGGCCGCAGATGCGGCCGGGATGTATTTTATGGCCATGATATTTGCCCTGTTTTTATTCTGGACCGTGGTCATTGTCCCGTATGAGTCCCTGGGCCCGGAGCTGACCTTTGACTACAACGAGCGCACCGCTCTGTTTTCCATGCGCGACGGCGCCTTGATCGCCGGTACGGTGATTGCCGCGGCCATGCCGGGCGCGGTCCGGTGGGCCGCCGCTACAGACGCCAGTGCGGCCAGTGAACGCCAGACCTTTTTTATCCTGTCTCTGATCTATATACCGCTGATTCTGGGGGCCTGCGCATGGTGCGTGGCTGCTTTCCGGGAACGGCCCCGGCCGGCAGAACGCTCAGAGCTCCGGATTGGTCAATGGATCCGTGCAAGCCTGGCCAACCGGCCCTTTCGGATCCTTTTGATCGCTTACACCATCAGCGCCATCGGCAACAACCTGCCGGCGACGCTGATTTTTTATTACGTGGAGTATGTGCTGGAATCTTCCAAAGCGGATTTGTTTCTTGCCCTGTATTTTGTCACAGGCATTGTTTTTCTGCCCATGTGGGTGTATTTGGCCCGCCGGACCGGCAAAAAGGCTGCCTGGATCGCTTCCATGGCCATTAATACCGGCGCGTTTTTCTGGGTGTTTTTCCTGGGCGCCGGAGATGAGATGGTATACGGCATCCTGGTGTTTCTCTCCGGCATTGGTTTCGGGGCGACACTGGCCATCCCTTCGGCCATCCAGGCCGATGTTATTGACTATGACGAGTTGATTGCCGGCGACCGGCGGGAAGGGCTGTATATCAGCCTGTGGTCCATTGCCAAAAAACTGGCCGCAGCCGCAGGCGTGGGTGTAGGCCTGGCCCTGCTCGGGGTATCCGGTTACCGGCCGGGAGTCATTCAGTCCGATTCCGTGATTCTGACGCTGCGCGTGCTGTATGCGATGGTTCCCTGTCTGTGCAATGCCATCGCCATTGTCATTGCCCTGTACTACCCCATCAGCGGTGATATTCACCTCCGCATCCGGCAGGCCATAGAAGAGCGCGCCGCCGGCCGGGCGGTTGCGGATCCCCTGGTTTCCGGGCGCATCATTGGCCGGGCAGGGACAGAGCAGGGATAAACCGCCAACAAACAGAAAGTTATTTTATGGACACTGCTATTTTATTTGCCGTGAATCTGGTCGCGGCTGCCGGGTTTATGACGGCCGGCTGGGGAATCAGTCTGGTGCGCAGAAATGCCGCTGTTGCCGACATTTTCTGGGGTCCGGGTTTCGTGCTGGTGGCCTGGCTGACATTTTTCCAGGCAGACGGATTTTTCATGCGAAAGCTCCTGCTGGCCCTGATGGTGACCATCTGGGGCCTGCGTTTGTTTGTCCATATTGCCGGGCGCAGCCGGGGCAAGGGCGAAGATCCCAGGTATGCGGCCTGGCGGGCGCAATACGGGCAAAGGTTCTGGTTGGTGAGCCTCTACAGGGTGTTTCTGGTGCAGGCGCTTTTTTTGTGGGTCATTGCCATCGGTGTTCAGTACGGCCAGGTGGCTGCACAACCCGCCCATCTGACATGGCTGGATGCAGCCGGCTTTTTGATCTGGGTTTCCGGCTTGATTGTTGAATCTGTGGCCGATTACCAGCTCCGGGACTTTCTGTCCGCTTCGGAAAACCACGGCCGCGTGATGGACCAGGGCCTCTGGCATTACAGCCGGCACCCCAATTATTTCGGCGAAGCCCTGGTCTGGTGGGGCATCTTTGTTATGGTGCTGTCTGCACCCCTGGGATTTTTGACCATTGTCAGCCCGCTGGTGATCACATACACCCTGCTGCGGCTCACCGGCGTAACCCTCATGGAAGAAACCGAGTTTTCCGACAACCCTGAATACCAGGCCTACATCCGGCGGACCAGCGCATTTGTGCCCTGGTTTCCCGACAAAGGCCGGGAAAAAGGAGCTGATCATGACAAATGAATCCGGTCTGGACATTGCCGTGGCAGGCGGCGGGGTGGCCGGTATTGTTGCGGCATACCTGCTTGCCCGCCGCCACCGGGTGACCCTGTATGAAAAAAACAGCTACGTGGGCGGCCACACCCATACCATCGAAGTCGATGAAGGCAATGGATCTGCTGCATGCGTGGACACGGGATTCATTGTTTTCAACGACCGCACCTATCCCAATTTTATCCGGTTTATCAAGCAGCTGGGCGTATCCCGGCTGCAAAGTGCCATGTCATTTACCTACTGGGACCCGGGCATGGGGTTTACCTACAACACCACCCGTCCCTTTGCAGACAAAAAAAACCTGCTGCGCCCGTCGTTCTGGCGCCTGCTGTTTGAAATCGACCGGTTCAACAAAACAACACGGAGATGGCTGGCACAAAACCGCCTGGCGGACATGAGCCTTGGCCAATACCTGCACCAGGCCGGATTTTCCGCTGCATTAACACAACATTACGTCGCACCCGTAAGTGCCGCCATATGGTCCACGGGCCAGCGGGATATACTGGATTTTCCGGCGCAAACCTTTGCCCGGTTTTTTGAAAACCACGGGCTGCTGTCTTTTTCCGGCCAACCCAGGTGGTATACCATCCAGGGTGGCAGCCATGCCTACGTCAAGGCCTTTTTAAAAACATTTCCGGGAACGGTGCACACCGCCTGTCCGGTGAAAAAAATCGCCCGGGAAAACGGGCGGGTGCGGCTATGGACCCATGAGGCAGAAGCCGTTCATGACAAGGTGGTGATCGCCGCCCATGCAGACGAGGCCCTGGCAATGCTGACAGATCCTTCTGATGCCGAGACAAAGCTGCTTTCGGCCTGGCAGTATGCCCAAAACCGGGTCATTCTGCACCGGGACACCAGTTGCCTTCCGCCCCTGCAGGCGGCCTGGGGCTGCTGGAATTACAGGCAGGGGGCAAAAAAGGCCGTCCGCGGTCCCGCAACCCTGACCTATTACATGAACCAACTCCAGCAGCTGGCCTCTCAGCATCACTACTGCGTCACCCTGAATCCGGATTATCCCATAGAGCCGGGCCATATGATTGCGGATCTCAATTATGCCCATCCCATGTTTGACAAAGAGGCTACGGCCACACAGGCGGATCTGCCCGGCTTAAACGGGGTCAACAACACCTGGTTTTGCGGCAGCTATTTCCGCTACGGCTTTCATGAAGACGCGGTGATGTCGGCTGCGGCCGTTGGCAAAGATTTCGGGATTGAACTATGAATTCGAAAATTTATACAGGCTTTGTGGAACATACCCGTCATCTGCCGGTGTATCATCATTTTCAATACCCGGTCTACATGTACGGCATTGACATTGATGAACTGCCCCTGCTGGACAAAAAACTGCCGTTTTTCGGCTACAACCGGCTGCGGCCCGCAACCATCAATGATACCGATTACCTGGACCAAAAACCGGGCAGCATAAAGGAAAAGCTTCTGGAGCTGCTGCCCGAAGCCGAAAGGGCACAGGTGGCAACTGTTATGCTGATCACCTCTGCCCGGTATTTTCATTATATTTTCAACCCGGTTTGCTTCTATTACTGCTTTGACCGACAGGGAGCAATGGTTTGCCTGGCAGCCGAGGTGAGCAATACTTACGGAGAGCGGCACGTTTATCTGCCCAGGCCCGCGGCCCCGGACACATCTGAACCGGGAACCCTGCAATATACCGCTGACAAGGCCTTTCACGTATCGCCGTTTAACAACATGAGCGGCCGATACGATTTTTTCTGCACCCTGCCGGGCCAAACCGTAAATTTGGCCATCCATCTGGTCCGGGAAGGTGAAAAAATCTTTGAGGCCCGTTTTCAGGCAAAGGGCCGGGAGCTGACCAGGGCGGCCCACCTAGGGCTATTGCTACGCCATCCGGTCATGCCGCATCTTACCATGCCCAGAATCATTTTTGAAGCCATGCGCCTGTATTACCGGAAGCACATGCCCTGGCATGACAAGCCGGCCCCTTCAGATCCCATGACCATCCGGCACAAGCGGTAAATCAATCTTTGCAGCCCATATCTATGAGTTGTATATAAAACCCCTGTCCATTGGATAATCCGTAGTGTTTCCCTTGCAAAAAGTAATCTGGTAGAGCCGCAGCACCGAATTGGGGGTCCGGAAAAACTCGGCACAGGAATGAAGATAGGCCCGCCAGGTCCGGCGGAAGCGTTCATCAAACAGCCTGGGATTGTAACTGTTGATCATTGCCCAGTTTTCATCAAACCTTTCCGCCCACTGATCCAGGGTCAGGGCATAGTGGCGGCGGAGATTTTCAATGTCGAGTATTTCCAGGCCGTGGACTGCCATTAAATCAATGGTCTCGGTCAGACCGGGCAGATATCCGCCGGGAAAAATATGTTTCCGGATAAAAAAGTCCGTGTCCATGGGACGGTCATGGGCGATAAAATGCAGCAGGCCGATTCCCCCGGGCTTCAGGCATTGCGCCATGGACCGGATCCAGTCTTCCAGCTGGCCTTTTCCCGCATGTTCGTAAACCCCCAGGGATGCGTACTTGTCATATTTGCCGGCCACCTGCCGGAAGTCACTTTCCTGGACGCGGATTTTATCGGCAATGCCATCCTGCCGGGCCTTGTCTACCAGCCATCGGTTCTGGTCTGTTGCAGGGCTTAAGTTGGTGCCAACCACACCATAATTTTTTACCGCATGAAAAAGCAGCGAACCCCAGCCGCCGCCCACGTCGATTAAGTGCTCGCCTTCCTTGAGCCGCAGTTTCCGGCAGACATGATCGAGCTTGTTTTCCTGTGCCTGACGCAGACTCTGGGTGCCCTCTTTCCAATATGCGCAGGTGTAGGTCATGGTGGGATCGAGGTATTGCCAGAAAATATCCGATCCGCGGTTGTAGTGAGCCAGGGCGTTTTTTACGCCCCGGCTGCTTTTCCGGTTGCCAAACAGCAGCTCGTGCCACAGGTTGCGCATCCGGATAAGGGGATGGAAAATACGCGTCTGCCGGGCGGTTTGCACCAAAGACGGTTCATTGTCGGCGGTTGCCCGAATCAGGGCTTTTAAATCCCCTTCTATATCCACACCGCCGTTAATGTAGGATTCAATCAGTCCCCATCCGAAAAACAGCATGGAATTGAACTGGGCTGTTTTTGTCTTATACCGGATCACAAAAGCCGGGGGCCCGGTGCCATGAGCATAACAGGTGCCGTCTGCAAAAACGATTTTAAAGGCAATCGGTGTTTTGCCCAGAAACCTGACATACATTGCTTTCAAAAAACCCACCATCTTGATTTCCCCTGGCTTTTTTGGCTGTTTTTCTGCAGTATACCATAAACAGGCTAAAGAAGTAAGCATTCACCCCGATAGGAGAACAAGCCTGATGCATTTTTACGAAAAAAACCAAGGAAGCAATCATTGCGCAAAATATGGGGCATGATCAAAACAATCGCCTTGCCGCCCGGCAGGGACCGGGTTTGGGCCCCAAGCGATGAAATCCGCATGATGCAGGAACGCTTCTTGCGGAGGCTGCTCTACATCAGTGCAATCGCCTCGGTGCCGGCCCTTTTTATCGCTTCAAAAGAAGCCCGGGCCATCGGGGATAATGTTTCTCCATTGTTTTACCTGACCCTGTTTGTCATTATTGCCGCCATGACGCTATTGCAGAATCGCATGGCTTTTTTTTGGAAGACATCGCTTTTGCTGGCCGTCTTTTTTGCCTGTGGTTTCCACAATCTCATCCATTTCGGCTTCAGCGGTGCGGGCATTCACATTTTTCTGATTATTTCTGTCCTGATGACGGTGCTCCTTGGGCAAAGAGCCGGAATCCTGACCCTTATCGCCGGCCTGGCGACCATTGTCGGGGTGGGAGTGGCCATGAGCACCGGCGTTGTAAGTGTGGACGCAGACCTCAACTTTCTCTCAAAACAGATGATCTCCTGGCTCACCGCAGCCGGTGTTTTTGTCTTTTTCGCCGGTGCCGGCGTCCTTATACCGGGAAAACTGCAAAACGAAATGGTGCGGTCCCTTGAAGCACAAAAACTTCAATCCAATGAACTTTCCAGGGCCAACGCAGAACTGAAAAATGAGATCTTCAGGCGCAAACAGGCTGAAGATGCCTATCGGCTGCAGGCCCTGGTGCTGGATCAAATTCAGGACCGCGTAACAGTGACCGATCTGGACGGCAATATCACCTATGTCAACAAGGCCGAAGCCCAGGCCCCGGCTTTTTCACAAAAAGCACACAATCACGGTGCTGCGGTGCTTTGCAGTCCGGATACGGATAAAACCGCTTCAATTGACCGGATTATGAAACAAACAAAGCAAAAAGGATATTGGCACGGAAAGATGTCCGGCAGCACGGCAACCGGAAATGAAGCTTTCATGGATTGCCGCACGCAATTGATCCATGACACAATCGGCAACCCTGTTGCAGTATGCTTCATTGCCACCGATACCACCGAGCAGGTGCGGCTGGAAAAGCAGCTGAATCAGGCCCAGAAGATGGAGTCCGTGGGACGCCTGGCAGGAGGTGTGGCCCATGATTTCAACAACATGCTGTCCATCATCAATGGGTATGCCGAGCTTTGCCTGGACCAGCTTGATCCTGCGGAGCCGATTTATAAAAATATCCGTGAAATATACAGCGCCGGAAACCGCTCAACCGCAATTGTCCGGCAGCTGCTGGCATTTGCCAGAAAACAGACAGCTTCCCCCCTGCCGGTTGATCTCAACGAAACGATTTCAAATATGGTCAAAATGCTGCAGCGCCTTATCGGCGAAAACATTCACCTTCAATGGTACCCCGGAAACAACCTGTGGAAGATCAGAATCGATCCTTCACAAATCGATCAGATCATGGCCAACCTTGCCGTAAACGCCCGGGATGCCATATCCGATGTGGGCAGGCTGACCATAGAGACGAAAAATGTTATTTTTGACGATTCAGACTGGCAATCCCTTGCAGGGCTTCCGCCGGGGCAATACGTCATGCTGGCTGTAAGCGATAACGGATGCGGCATGGATCCAAAAACCATGGACAGCATTTTTGAGCCGTTTTTCACCACCAAAACCGCAGGGGAGGGAACGGGCCTCGGCTTGTCAACGATTTACGGCATTGTCAAGCAAAACAAAGGACTTATCAACGCCTACAGTGAGCCGGGAGAAGGAACAAGCTTTAAAATATATCTTCCAAGGCACACAGAAGAACCATCCTCGTCCGTGGGCGCACAAGAACCCGAACCACAACTGCCCACCGGCTCGGAGACCATCCTTGTGGTTGAAGATGAAACAGCAATTCTGCAATTGACCGGCAGCATGCTTAAAAAGCTGGGTTATACGGTCATCAATGCTGAAAGCCCAAGGGCTGCATTGCATCTTGCAAAATCGTATGAAGGAAAGATACAACTTCTCATCACCGACGTTGTCATGCCGGAGATGAACGGCCGGCAGCTTTTCCGGCAATTGTCCGCCTGCGATCCTGAAATCAGGGCCCTTTACATGTCGGGTTACACATCCGGGGTCATTGCCCAGCACGGCGTTCTTGAAAAAGGCGTTCAATTTATTCAAAAACCATTTTCCATCCGGGAACTGGCCTCAAAAGTGAGGGAGGCGGTTGGACCGGCTTAGAGGCATTGCCAAAACAAGGGCAACCCGGCAAAACGATCAGATGGACCGGATCTGCAACTTTTTAAACCAGATTCCTTGACAACCACCCAAAGGCCGGGTATAACACCCACTGCATGACGGGGCCGGCCTGGTGATGTTTCCTGCCGGGACGAAACGCCCCTTTGCTTTTTGGTATTTAAGGAAAAACAATTTTTAAGGGGCTCCCATAAAAAACGTGCCTGCGGAGAGATGACCGAGAGGCTGAAGGTGCACGCCTGGAAAGCGTGTGTACCCGCAAGGGTACCGAGGGTTCGAATCCCTCTCTCTCCGCCACTTTTTATGCCCGGAAACAAGGCACTGATCGACAAGAACCCTTCCCCATCATCTCTGCTTTTGCTGTTACCGCCGAAATCCGCCGGCCTGTAGAGACAATCCAAGGCAAATGCCGGCATTTCCGGAAGCGGCCAATGACAGGGATGATGCACGCATCAACAAGCAGGGATTGAAGGCACCGCCGGCATGGCTTATCTGGTTTTTGCACGCAAATACCGTCCGCAGCAGTTTGACGATGTCATCGGCCAGGCCCATATCACCCGCAGCCTGGCCAATGCGGTCACCACCGGGCGCCTGGCTCATGCCATTTTGTTTTCCGGCCCCCGGGGCACGGGCAAAACCACTGTTGCGCGGATCCTGGCAAAATGCGTTAACTGCCATAACGGCCCCACGGACAAGCCCTGCAACCAATGCCCCTCCTGCCGGGAAATTACCACCAGCAATGCCGCTGATGTGTTTGAAATCGACGGGGCGTCCAACAACAAGGTGGAAAACGTCCGGGAACTTCGGGAAACGGCCAAATACAAGCCCTCTTCCAGCCCGTATAAGATTTTTATCATCGACGAGGTCCACATGCTCAGTGATGCGGCCTTCAACGCCCTGTTAAAAACCCTGGAAGAGCCCCCGGCCCATGTACTGTTTTTCTTTGCCACCACAGAGCCCAACAAGATCCCGGTTACCATCCTCTCCCGGTGCCAGCGCTACGACTTCCGGCGGGTGGCCATTGACGATATCACGGCGCTCATGGCGGAAATCTGCAGGCAAGAGCAGATGCAGATCAGCCAAAACGCCCTGGCTGTTATTGCCCGGGAGGCAGACGGCAGCATCCGCGACGGGTTAAGCCTGCTCGACCAGATTGTGACCTGCAGTTCCGAAAAGGTTTCAGATGAGCAGGTGGTGGAAATGCTCGGGGTCATTGACCGGCAGGTGCTTTTTGATGCCGCAGACGCCCTTTTTTCCGGAAATGCCGCCGCCCTTGTAGGCATCTGTGATGCCCTGTACCGCCAGGGCCGGCATTTGCTGCGGTTTTATTCCGAGCTGATCGTGCATTTCAGAAACCTGCTGCTGATCAAAATGGGCGGGGCGGAAAAAAGCCTTACAGACGTTCCCGAACATGAAAAAAAACAAATGGCCAAACAGGTGGAGCATGTCAGCGAGCCCTATCTCAGCCAGATCGTCAACACCCTGTTTTCCGACGAGTGGCGGATCAGACAGTCTGTCTCGCCCAGACATGCGCTGGAGATGACCTTTTTCAAGCTCCTTCAGATCCGGCCGGCCATGTCCATGGACACGCTCATTGAAAAGCTCGACCAGCTCAGACAGGAAATGAGCGGACGGCTTCCGGTAAATGCCGTGCCGGAAGCGGCATCCGAACCCCGGAACCCGGAGCCCGCGGCTTTACCGGAAAACCTGCATCCCGGCCCTGAGCCTGAGCCGGAGCCGGAAACTGCACCTGAGCCAGTACCGGAGCCGGCGCCGGAACCCGACGGCCCGGAAACAGCGTCAACACCCGAAGACCCGGCTGCCGGCTATGAAACCAACGAAGCGTTATGGGCGGCATTAAAAAACCATATTGCAGCCCAAAAACCGTCTCTGGCCGCATGCATGGGCGAAAGCCAACTCCGGGAGATAAACGGCAGCCGACTGGTCATTGATATCAAGTCATCAGGCAGCAACATCGAGCTCCTTGACCGAAAAAAAAGCATCACCCGCATGGAGCAGCTCTGCAGCGAATTTCTGAAAAAAAATGTCCGGGTGGAGCTCAATATTTCCAGAGAGGCCAACCACTCGGAAAAACGCAAACAGGAAGCCAAAACCCTCAGGGAAGAGGCATTAAACCACCCCCTGGTGGATGCGGCAGTCAAAACATTTAACGGCAAAATTGTAGATATCAAAATATTGCCCGCAGGAGGAAATACACAATGAAGAATATGGGAAAACTCATGAAGCAGGCCCAGCAGCTGCAGGATAAAATGAGCAAGCTGCAGGAGGAAATGGCCGACAAAACCATCGAAGCCACTGCAGGCGGGGGCATGGTCAAGGCCGTGGCCAACGGCAAGCAGCAGGTGGTCTCCATTCAGATTGAAAAGGAAGTGGTGGACCCCGAGGACGTGGAAATGCTCCAGGACCTTGTGCTCGCAGCGGTCAACGACGCTTTGGGCCGCGCCCAGGAAATGGTTTCCGAGGAAATGAACAAGCTCACCGGCGGCATGAATCTTCCGGGCATGATGTAAGGCGCGAAAAAAGGCGGCCCGTTTTCTATGAAACACTATCCAGAAGCCATGTACCGGCTTATCCGGCAGTTCTGCAAACTGCCCGGAATCGGGCAGAAATCCGCGGAGCGCTTTGCCATGTATTTGCTGAGCGCACCGGAAGCCGAAGTTGCAGCCCTTTCCAAAAGCATCGGGGAGCTGAAAAAACAGGTCACGGTCTGCAAGACCTGTTTCTGCTTAAGCGATCAGGAAACCTGTGCCATCTGCCGGGATCCGGGCCGGGACAGCGGCCTTGTCTGCGTTGTGGAAAGCCCGGCAGACATGGCGGCCATTGAAAAATCCGGAGCATTTACCGGGGTCTACCATGTGCTCCAGGGGCTGATTTCTCCCATGGACGGTTTCGGCCCGGAAGAAATCCGCATCCGGGAACTTGTTGCCCGGGTACGCGCAGGCACTGTCAAGGAAGTGGTGATTGCCACCAGCACCAGCGTGGAGGGCGAGGCCACAGCCGATTATATTGACAAGGCCTTAAAATCCTTTGAGGTCAACGTCACCCGGATTGCTTCCGGGGTTCCCATGGGCGGGGAACTCAAGTATATCGACCAGGTGACCCTGAAAAAAGCCATGGAGGCCCGGCGTGCGGTCTGAAATCACCCCGGAAGACCTGTTTGAGTGCCAGCAGTGCGGCCAGTGCTGCCATGGCTACGGGGGCACCTATATTACCCGCACCGACATTGAAAGCATTGCCGCATACCTGGGCATTTCAGAAGACGTTTTTCTTTGCCGGTACTGCACACCGTCTGCCGGCGGCTACGTGCTGGCCCAGAAGGACGACGGGTTCTGCGTGTTCTGGGACCAGCTCTGCACCATCCACCCGGTCAAACCCCGAATGTGCCGTGCCTGGCCGTTTATTGAAAACCTGTTGAAAAACCCCGCGGGCTGGGATGTGATGGCAGAAGCCTGCCCGGGCATGCGCACGGGCTTTGACAAAGACGACATCCTGCGCTGCGTGCGCGAAAAACTCGACCAACGCCATGCCATGCAAAACCGGCAATCCGGTTCATCGGCGGACGGAAAAAGCTCATGATCGGCATATTTGACTCCGGCATCGGCGGACTCACCGTGGTTCGGGCGGTCATGGACGCGCTTCCCGACCATAACATTGTATATTTCGGGGATACGGCCCGGACGCCGTACGGCAACAAAAGCGGCCGCACAGTGGTGGAATATTCCATCCAGAACACCGAGTTTCTGATTGAAAAAGGGGCCAAAATTATTGTCATGGCCTGCAACACCGCATCCAGCGTGGCCACCCAAACCCTCCAGGACCGCTTTGACCTGCCCATTTATGAAGTCATCAGCCCGGCCGTGGACCTGGCCCTGGAACAGACGCGCAAAAACATCATCGGTGTGATCGGCACCCGGGCCACCATTGAAAGCGGCATCTACGAGGAAAAAATCCGCCGGCGCAGTGCTGAAACAAAAGTGCACTCCGCAGCCTGCCCCCTGCTGGTTCCCCTGGTGGAGGAAGGCTGGACAGACAAGCCTGAAACCCGAATGATTGTCAAAAAATACGTCCACCCCTTAAAGGTCAGACAGATTGACACCCTGATTCTCGGCTGCACCCATTATCCGGTAATCAAGCCGGTCATCGCCCATAAAATCGGCAAAAAGGTGCGCATCATCGATTCCTCTGTGGCCCTGGCCGGGCAAATCCGGCAATTTTTAACAGACAACCCGGAAACAGATGCCAGGCTGGGCAAAAACGGCACAACCCGGTTTTACGTCTCTGACATCACCCGCCAGTTTCAGAAAACCGCAAAAAGTGTGATCCGGCGGCCCATTGAATTAAACCGGGTGGATCTCCAGCTTTAAATCTCACCTGAACCCAGCGTTTTAATCTTTATCCGGTATCAGATGACTGCCCGGTAATTGGGGCCCACAATCAGAATGCTGTTGGGCGTAACCGTCTGCACGACCTCCATGGTGGAGCCGAAAAGCAGTTCCTTGATTAAACCATGACCGTAGGCGCCCAGAACCAGCAGGGCATCGTGGGGGATTTCATACAGATTTTCCTCAAAGAAGCGGTTTTCAAAAATTTGCCATGTGCGCACGTAGTTATCAAACTCCTCCTTGAGTCCGGCCTCCTGGAGAATGTTTTCATAATCCTCCCGGGAACGGCTTTCCGGATGGGAAAACACGTCCAGGGGCAGGCCGCACCGGCGGCTGAGGCGGATGCCCAGACGCAATGCCTTGACCGCGTTGGAAGAGCCCCCAAACAGCACGGCAATGCTTGTCCACGGCTTGTAAACCGCACTGGGGATCAATACGGGAAACCGGGCGGACTTGACAATGCGCCGTACCCGGGGACCGATGTATCCCAGACCGATTTTCGAAGACAGATCCGAGATGCTTCTGGGACAGCACATGAAATCAAAATCCACGGGAACATCCGGAAGGGTTGAAGCGGTAAAATGTTTGGGGGTAAAAAACCTGGGCTGCGGCAGTCCCATGCCCTGCACGATCTCGGAGGCGTGCGTTTTTGCGCTGTCCGGGGCCTTTAAATAGGAGGCATCCAGATCCACCTGAACCACGTCGTTTTCAAAATACATCAAAAATTTGATATAATCGGGGATGTAGATCAGCGGCAGGATTTCCAGCTGTTTACAAAAATAAGCCGATTGCAGCAGCATTTCCCTGCCCAGGGGAGTGTTTCGGAAAATGTGGAGCATCTGCATTTCCATGGTGCATCTCCTTTTATTGCGGCCCGCTCTCAGCCGGCGGCAAACCGGCCTGGCCCCGGGGGTCAGTGAAGGGTCTGGACCATTAATTCGTTTCTGTACTTGTCCAGCAGGGTGGCCTTGGAAATCATGCCGATAAACCGGTCGGCCGATACCACCGGCATGCTGAACAAACCCTTTGTATCCATTCGGGCAAGCACCCCTGAAAGCTCGTCATGAATATCAACGGTCTCAACGTCTGTTTCCATGATCTGTTCGAGAAAGACGGTTTCATAGAGCAGCGGGTCAAACAGGTACGGCCGGATATCATCGAGATGAATCATGCCTTCGAATTGCCCGGTTTCCGGATCCACCACAGGGAAATAATTTCTGTGGGATTGCTGGACCACCCGGATGAACTCGCCGAGCCGCATGCTGCGGGACACTGTTTTGCAGTCGGTTTCCACGAGTTCGGCAATGCTTAAATCCGCCAGGACCTTGGCATCGGTTCTGGGCCGCAAATACTGCCCCTTTTCCACCAGGTCCCGGAAATAAAAGGATGCCGGCTCCCAGGCATGGCAGATGGTTGTGGACAGGGCTGAGACCAGGATCAGCGGCAGAATGGTCTCATATCCGCCGGTGATCTCAACAATCAGAAAAATGCCGGTCAACGGGGCCTGCAAAATCCCGCTGACCAGGCCGGCCATTCCCAGCAGTGCAAAACATCCCTCGTTGACCAGAGACAACCCCGGCCAGAGCATTTCCAGAAACCGGTGATACATAAGCCCGGAGAAACTGCCGATGACAAGGCACGGGGCAAATATGCCCCCGGATCCGCCCCAGCCCAGGGTAAAAGATGTGGCCGCGATCTTGGCGGCCACCAGCAAAAGCACCAGGCCCAGGCCCGGAACAAAGGAGCCCTCCACCATCTGGCGGATGGAATGATACCCCTCGCCGAGCACTTCCGGCAGCATCAGCCCGATTGCACCCACCACGCATCCGCCCAAAAAGGCGCGCATCCAGAAGGGCAGCGGGATTTTTCCGGAAACATGATGGGATCCCCGCAAAGCACGGGTCAGGGCAATGGAAACAAGAGCGGTGACAACAGCCAGTCCGATGGCGGCAAGCGTTGCCGTAATCCCCACCTCAAAGCGAAGGTGGGTAAATGCGATCTGCTTTCCCTGAAGCAGCCGACTGACCTGGGCGCCGGCCACGGAAGCCACGGCAATGGGGACGATATTGCGGGCGGACCACTCGCCCACAATAATCTCAATGGTAAACACAAGCCCGGCGATGGGGGCGTTGAAAATGGCCGCCAGCGCACCCGCGGAACCGCACCCGACAAGGGCGATGCGCTGGCGTTCGTTTAAGGAAAAAAACTGGGCAACATTGGAGCCGATGGATGCCCCGCTCATGACCACGGGAGCTTCCGGGCCGGCCGAACCGCCGCTGCCGATGGTCAGACACGAGGAAATCAGCCGGGAAAAAGCCGAACGCAGCCGCAGCAGACCGCCGTGGCGCGATACACTATAAACCACCTCGGGCACGCCGTGGCCGGCGCCTTCCCGGACCCCCTTTTCAAGAAACAGCGAGGACAGCATGGCCCCGATGCCCGGCAGCACAAACAGCCACCAGTGGGTGCGCAGCCCGGACAACGCTCCGGCCATGAAATGAAGCCCGGTATTCAGCGCCACTGCCGCCAGACCGCTGCACACGCCCACCAGGGCGCCGATGGCGATCAACAGCAGTCGGTCGTCCATGCGGAACCACACCCACCTGGAAGGGGTTCGCCAAATTTTTGATCCTGAAAACAAAGTCAATTTTATTTGCCGGTATTTCAGTGAGATGGAAAAAACGCGAATTTATTCACCGTTGTTTAAACGCTGGTCAAATTCGGCCATTTTGTTTCTGAGGGTTTCAGGCTCAGGCCGCTGGGACAGAAGCGCCAGAAACGAATTGTCCCTGAGACAGAAAGACAGCCGGGAAAGCAGGTGCAGATGCTGCCGGGCCGTGGTGGCCACCAGCACAAAAAGCACGTGCACCGGCTTTTTGTCCACAGCCTTGAAATCAACCGGCTTTTCCAGAAAACAGGCCGCCATCTGGTCGGCAATGCCGCTGTTGCTAAGGGGTGTTCGGGGATGGGGTACGGCAACCCCGTTGCCGATGCCCGTGGACATCATCTGCTCTCTTGCCACCAGGCTTTCATAAAGCACGCGCCGGGCAGTGTCGGACCCGAGTTGCTGCATGGCTGATACCGCCGAATCAATGACCTGTTCCACGGTATCGCCGGCAATGTCGTAATAGATACCCCCGTGATCAATGGCCTCTGAAAGGGTTTCCATCTTCTGGTCCGGTTTTTCCTCCTGTTTTTCGTCGGGAAGACAAAACGACAGGTTGTGGGTCCTGGCCCATTTTTTCAGCGCGGTGTCGGAAAACACACAGGAATCCCCGATTTTTTTCGCCGGAATACGGCCCTGGCGGATCCACCGTTCGATGGTGGTCACCGGCATCTGCAAACACCGTGCAAACTCGTTTAGCTTCAGCTCCATTGCAAAATGGTCCTTTTTATCCATTCACCGGCGGCGATATCACTGCTCGCCTGAATTTACAAACATCATAAGATACAACAAAATGCCTTTTATTTCAAGGATTTTATCCGTGCTATTCGGCATAGGTTTCCATCCACCATGCATCCCAGCTGCGCGTGGAGACAGCTTCGGCCAGATTTTTGCCAAGTTCGGTTTTCAGCCTTTTTCTTACCACCGGCAGCCATTTTTCCGGTGTTTTACCGCCCACATCGGAAATGGATTTCAAATCGAGAATAAAGGCCAACTGATCCGCATCATGGGCGAGCCGGGCCTCCCGGGTCTGCTGGCCGTTGAACTCGGCGAGCAGTTCGGCAATGTCATTGTCAAAGGGCAGATTTTCCACCACATCGGCAATGGCCCGATCTTCGTCTGCGGTGACGTATTTTTTCTGTACGTAATTCAAGTCACCGATGCGGGCTTCGGGAAGATCATGGAGCAGGCACATGGATACCAGGCGCTGGCCGTCGACTTCCGGTTCCATCCTGGACATGACAAAGGCGATAAACGCCGCTGTAAAGGAGTGCTCCGCAACAGACTCCCGGCCTGCACCCAGAAACGCAAATCCGGTCCTGGGAATATTTTTCAGAATTTTGGCTTCAAACAACAAATCCGCGATGGCTTTCATTTCAACTCCTGATAAGCCTGTAAAAAATCATTTTTACAGGCAGTGTTAAGTGTTGATGGCGCCGTAAAAAGTCCAATATCTGCGTTAGGCGCAATTTCTCAGAATTTCACGTACGGCTAAGTACGCTGCATTCTTCGAAATTGCGCAAGCCTTGATCTTGAACTTTTTACGGCACCATCTGAAATCAATTAAGTGTTAAGTAAAATCAAAAAGTTATTTTTTTTATTGGTCACTGAACAGGTCTTTTAAAACAATTGTTTCCATGCGCCAACAGCACAGGCGCCAATTACAATGACCGCGCACAGGACAAGGCAGATAACCTGACCCCGTGGGGAGATGGCTTTATGGGCACCGGCATATCCGATTCCGATCAATATGCCAACAAGAAATCCAAACAAGTGGGCGGCCAGATCCACGTGCTCGCCTGCCCCCAGAAACCCCAGCAGTGCCAGGCCGCAGGCCAGGGGCAGCCAGGCTCCCGCCTTTTTCCGGGGCACAGCACGGCGGCGCAGAAACTGGTAACCCGACAAAATGCCAATGGCGCCAAACACGGCCGTGGATGCGCCGATGGACACGTGACCGGACTCATACATCACGGCATTGACCATATTTCCCCCGGCGCCGGCGGCCAGGATCATGAGCATGCCCGCCCCCCACCCGGCCACGTGGCAGACCGCCGTGGCAAAAACAGCCAATCCGGCCATATTGCCCAGCAAATGCACGGCATCGGCGTGCAGCATCAGGGCGGTCACGGTACGGTAAAACTCGCCGTCCATGATTTTCCAGGCAGAGGCTCCGAAGTCGTTCCAGACCTCATGGATATCGGCTGTGCGGGAAACACCCGCATGCACCGCCGCCATGAGCGCTGCCGCCCAAATACCGGCATATCCATGATCCTGCGACGGCAGCGGGCTTTGATCAGCAACATCAGACGGCCGGTTCTCCCGGAAATAGCTGTCCACGGCATTGCGCGCACGGGAAAAATCGCGTGCAGCCACCCATATACCCCACCCATTGCTGTCTTTGCGCACCCGAAAGGGAATCCCGGAGGCCTTCAGAATCAATCCGCACAGATCCGCACTGTCAGCGGACATGTTTTCATAAAGCTCTATCATGGATGGTTAAATCCATTTTCCACGGGTTGACAAATCCAAAACAAGCATCATTATATGGACAAACCAGTCACGCGGCACAAGGCCTTCCTTTTGTGGAATCCGGTTTACAAGCCATTGGACAACAACACAACATAAAAACAGGAGTCGGACCATGACACCCAAAGCCGAAACCTATGAATTTCAAACCGAAGTCAAGCAACTGCTCAACATTATCATCAATTCCCTGTATTCCAACAAGGAGATTTTTCTCAGGGAACTGATTTCAAACGCCTCAGACGCAATTGACAAGGCCAGCTTCCAGGCCCAGACCGATCCGGACATTCTCGGCGATGACACGGAGTTTAAAATCAAACTGGCGGTTGACAAGGAAAACAAAACCCTGACGGTATCGGATAACGGCATCGGCATGACAAAAGACGAGGTCAAGGAAAACCTGGGTACCATCGCCAGAAGCGGCACTGCGGCATTTCTGGAGGCCCTGGAAAAATCCAAACAGGAAGACGCCCTGACCCCGGAACTCATCGGCCAGTTCGGCGTGGGTTTTTACAGCGCCTTTATCGCGGCCGACAAGGTCACGGTGATCACCCGGGCGGCCGGCGAGCAGACCGCAACCCGTTGGGAATCGGCCGGAGACGGATCCTATACCATTGAAGAGACCGACAAGCCGGGCCGCGGCACCGACGTGATCCTGCATCTTTCCCCCAAGGTCCTGGAAGAAGAGGATTTCACCGAGGAATGGACCATCCGGCGCATTGTCAAGCGCCATTCGGATTTTGTGCGCTACCCCGTGGTCATGGACGTGGAGCGCGAGGAGCCCGAAACTGACGCAGACGGCAATCCCGTTGAAGGCGGAGAGAAGAAAAAGGTGGTCCGGGAAGAAACCTTAAACTCCATGAAGGCCATATGGGCCAAGAACAAAAACGAGATTACCGACGAGGAATACAACGACTTTTATTCCCATATCTGCCATGACTGGAACCCGCCTTTAGACCGGATGCACATCAAGCTCGAGGGAATGACCGAGTACACCGCCCTGCTCTATATCCCGGCCCAGGCGCCCTTTGACCTGTTTTCCCCGGAACGCCAGCACGGGGTCCAGCTCTACAGCCGGCGGGTTTTTATCATGGAAAACTGCCGGGAACTGCTGCCCGAATATCTCCGGTTTATCCGCGGGGTGGTGGATGCCCCGGACCTGAATTTAAACATCAGCCGGGAACTGCTCCAGCAGGATGCCCTGGTGCGCAACATCCGCAAGAACCTGGTCAAAAAGATTCTTGAAAAACTCGAAAACCTCGATGAAGACACCTTTGAGAAATTCTACAATGAATTCGGCGCAGTATTAAAAGAAGGGGTTTATTCGGATTTTGAAAACCGCGACCGGCTCACAAAGCTGATCCGCTACAAGACCACAAAATCCGAAGACAAATGGCGGTCTCTGACCGAGTATGTCAATGACATGAAATCCGATCAGACTCACATCTATTACATCACCGGCGATAACTTGAGCACCATGCTAAACAGTCCGCATCTGGAAGCACTCAGAGAAAAGGATTACGAAGTTTTGCTCATGACCGACCCGGTGGATGAATTCGTGGTGCAGACACTGACGGAATTTGAGGGCAAAACCCTGCAAAGCGCGGAAAAAGGCGATCTCGACATTGACGAAACAGACGAAAAGCAATCCGAAACCTACGCGGACCTGTTTAACAAAATCCAGGGCCATCTGGATGAAAAGGTCAAGTCGGTAAAGCCCTCCTCTCACCTGAAAAACTCGGTTTCCTGTCTTTCCGGGGATGCCTATGACATGAGCGCATACATGGAAAAGCTGCTCAAGGCTTCGGGCCAGACCGTACCCCAGTCCAAACGGATACTGGAGTTAAACACCAGCCATCCGGTCATGGAAAAAATCCGGCAGATCCATGAAAGCAGCCCGGATGACGAGTCGCTGAAGGATTACAGCCACCTGCTCTATGACCTGGCGGTCATTGCCGAAGGCGGAAAGGTGGAAAATCCCTCGCGCTTTAACAAAATGGTGGGCGATCTCATGGCCGGGGCCATCGGCTCCAAGGCCGCATAAAAACTTACCTGGATTCCTGCTCCGGGCCGGGGCCGATTTTTTTGAGGTTGGCCAGCTGCCTTTCAGCGGTTTCAATGGCGCTGCGGCCGGCCCGGTGCATGGGATCAAACACAATAATTTTTTCCCAGATTTCAATGGCGTCTTCAAGGCGTTCCTGCCGGTAGGCGGAAAGCCCTTCTTCCATGAGCTGCTGGGCGCATTTGGCAATGCCGGCATCCAGCTCAGCCGGCGTTAAACGGATTCTGGAGGCAAGGGCCGGATCTTGCGGATAATGCGTTTGTGCCGCACGAAACAGCCGGCCCGCGTCTGCCGGCCGGTCCTGCTCCAGCCTGGATCCGGCCTCCCGGATGGCCCTGTTGACCGCCCGGACATAAGCAGATGACACACTCTGATCACCGGCCCCCTGACGGACATTTTCTCCCACGCCGTCAAGGGCGGCCAGCACATCGCCCTGCGCCAGGTGACGCTCGATTGCATTTTTCTCTGCGGTGCCCGCACCTTCGGCTTTGACGGTCTCTGGCCGGGAACCGGTGCTTTCGGCGCTGTCCCTGGAGGATGCGTCTTTTTCACCTGCGGGCGCGGGCTTTTCTCCCGGGTCCGATCCTATCGGAAAATCCGGCCACTGCACCGGAATATAACTGCAGCCGCTGAAAACCAGCAACCCGATAAACACTGCATGGAATAAAAACGCGTTTCGCTTCATATGGCCTCACCGGAAAAGGGGATTTCCCCGACCTGGTCAAATTCATTTAAGGCTTCAAGAAATATATCGGCCAGATGCGGACAAAATTGAACCCCTTTGTAATTTTTTATTTCCCTGGCCGCATCATTTCTGGGCCGGCCCCTGCGGTAGGGCCGGGATGTGGTCATGGCATCAAAGCAGTCGGCAATGGCGACGATTCTGGCATGCAGATGGATTTGGTCGCCTTTGAGACCGTATGGATAGCCGTTGCCGTTGTGCCACTCGTGGTGCTGGAGCACTGCGGGAATATATTTGTGCAAAGATGCGGACAGGCGCAGAATTTCCGCACCATGCACCGGATGCTGCTGAATAATGGCATATTCTTCCCGGCTCAGGGGCTCGGTTTTGGCCAGAATCCTGTCCGGGATTTTGATTTTTCCGATATCATGGAGAAAACAGGCCATTTCCAGCTCTTTTAACGCCTCCCGGTCCAGTCCCAGTTTTTTGCCCATTTGCAAAGACAGCCAGGCCACCCTTTCCGAATGGCCGAGGGTATACTGGTCCCGGGCATCCAGGGCAGCGGCCAGTATGCGCACCATGGAGGTATAGGATTCCTCAAGGTTTTGGGCGTAGCTTTCCAGGCTTTGCTGCTGGACCTGGAGCATTTTTGACATTTCATTGAAATTCCGGGTCAGGTCGCCAAGCTCATCACGGGACGTGACCTTGATCTCCACGCCCCTTTTGCCGGACTTGACCCGGGAAACCCCGGCAGCCAGCCGCTTGACCGGCGCGGTAAAAAACGAAGACAGCACCAGGGTTCCGGCCACGCCAAAACCCAGGGTCAGAACGGCAATCAGGCAGATCTTTTTGCGGGCGGCCTGTCTGGCAGACGCCAGGACATCGGCTTTCAGGCCGATAATCACGTCTCCCACCCGGTTTTCGGCAAAGCGGATCGGGGTTTTAAACTCGTAGCAGGACACTCCGTCCCGCTTAATTTTTTTTGTCTGAAAATTAACCGTGTGCCTGACCATAGGACCCTTAATATCAGCAAAGGGCTCTCCAACAGCAGACAGCCGGTTATGGGCCAGGATGACGCCATTGTGGTCCACAATGCTCATGTAGGCCACATCGCTCTGGGATTCGGTGATTTTGGCCACCAGGTTGTCCAGGGCCAGCTGATTTTCGGACAAAATGCTGAATCCGGCAGGCGTGGCCGCGCTCAGGGCCACAGAAGACCCTCTTTTGATCAGGGAATCCAGCAGAAAATCATTCATTGTGGAAGTCACCACCACGGCGGAACCAAAGGTTGTGGCAGCGATAAGGGTCAAAGTTACCAGGGTCATCTTCAAACCAATGCCCCAGGGGCGGTTCCAGAACCAGGTCATGCCGGGACGTTCTCCTTGATACATCACATCTGCGGTGCAAAAATCCCGAAGGAACAATTTTGCGCCCGCATTTTCGTGCAACCATCTCTAGCACAAAAAATCATTTTCGCCAATTCATAAGAGCGCCACCCTGCCCCTGGGCCATTAATTTTCCGAAATTGCCGCCGGCAAGGGCCTTTTGCAGATTTTGCGAAAGCGGCAGGCCCTGAATTTTGTTAAATTCACTCACAGGGTCGCCAAACGGGAAATCCGAGCCGAACATGATCCGGGTGCCGCCGTAGCATGCGATATAATCCAGGATTTCATGCCGGGAGGCAAGGCTGGTGTCCGTGTAGACCCGGGGATTTTCCCAGAGCCCGCTTCTTGCAATGGCCCGGTATCCGCCGTTTAGCATGCCCAGATGCGGAATGATCACATTGACGCCTTGTGCAATTTCATTGACAAACCGCAGGGTGTTGGAAAGTTCCTCTTCAAACACCACAGGCAGGCCCCGGCGGCGGATTTCGGCCACTGCCGCAGCACAGGCCGGATCTTCATAGTGATATACAGGCTCATCCGCATGCCGGTGCCATTTGATCCCGCAATGCCGGTCATCGAGCTGATCCACGGCAAAATCGTTCCAGATGAAAAAGTACGGAAAAACCTGAAATTCGCGGTTCTTCAGGCCGAGCAGATACTGGTTTGAAGCCTTTCGCTGCTTTTGCCAGGCTTTGTTATCGGTAAAATCCGGATCATTGCGGTCATAGATTTCCATGACCGGGGAAAACATGGCCGCGCCTGCAATGGAACTGTTTTTGACCGCAGCCAGGTAATCTTCAAACGCCTGGGGCGGAAACCGGTCATATATCCCGCAATGGGCATGGGCGTCAACAATCATCACAGCACTCCCTTTTTGTCGGCAAATGACAATTTGGTATTTTATATTATTTTCCGCCTTCCTGCAATCCCGTGCTGCCCAATGTGCCTGCAGAAAGCAAGCCCTGCGGCCGGGGTCAGTTTTTGAAGCGACCCCGTCCTGGACTTCCCCGGAAGTTGGTTTTCAGATGGCGCCGTAAAAAATTCATGATCAAGGCTTGCGCGATTTCGAAGAATGCAGCGTACTTATCTGCACGTGAAATTCTGAGAAATCGCGCGTAACGCAGATATTGAATTTTTTACGGCGTCATCAACGGTTTGATTGTTGACTTTGCAGGCAATTCTCATATATTTGAAATACAAGCAGTTACACAGGACCCAAAAATTTTATCCAGGGGCAAAGACCATGGAAAGAGAAAAATGGATGCTCAAGGCCATCTTTGACACCATTGAAGACGGCATTTACGTGATTGATCAGGATTACACCATTGAATACATGAATCGGCGGATGATCGAATTTTTCGGGGATGGCACCGGGGAGAAATGTCACCGCCTGGTTAACAACAGCGAATCGCTTTGCCCATGGTGCCGGGCTCCCGAGGTCTTCGGGGGCAAAAGCCTCCACTGGGAGTTATACGTGCCCAAGGCGGAAAAGACCTTTGCCCTCACGGAACTGCCCCTGAAAAACCCGGACGAGTCGGTTTCCAAGCTGTGCATATTCCGGGACATCACCGAGCACAAACAGCGCGAGGCCCAGCTTGCCGCATCCGAGGAAAGATACCAGAATCTTTTTGAACACGTCGGCGTGGGAGTTTACATCAGCAGCAAGGAAGGCCGGTTTCTGGACGCCAACCAGGCATTTATCAGCATGATGGGTTATTCCGGCAAGGAAGAGATTTTAAATCTGGATATCACCCGTGACCTGTATGTCCGCCCCTCGGACCGGCCAAAGTTCCAGGAGATGATCGAACGCGAAGGCCGGGTGGTGCAGTATGAGGTGGAATTTAAGAAAAAGGACGGCACCCCGATCACGGTTTTGTTAACCAGCCATGTGCGATACGACCACAACGGCAACATTCTGGGTTACGAGGGCATCACCGAGGATCAGACCGAGCGCTACATGATGGAAAAAAAGCTGCGGGAAGCCCACGATTTCATGAACAAAATCATCCAAAGCTCTCCGAGCCCCATCATGGCCGCAGACCTGAAAGGAAATATCTTCATCTGGAACCGGGCCGCAGAAGAAACCCTGGGATACCCGGCCTCGGAGACCATCGGAAAGATGCACATCACCAAGATCTATCCTGAGGGACTGGCTTACAGGATCATGAAAATGGTCCGCAGCCCGGAGCACGGCGGCGTGGGGCAGCTGCGTTCCCATCCCATGCTCTATGTCCGGCGCGACGGCGAGGTCATCGACGGCTCGCTTTCCGCTACCATGATATACGATGATGACGGCAATGAGGTGGCCACCGTGGGCTCATTTGTGGACATGACCGAGCGCATTGAAATGGAGCGCACCCTGCGCTCCACCCAGGAGCAATTGCTCCAGTCCGAAAAACTGGCCGCCATGGGCCGGCTGACCTCCCAGATCGCCCACGAGTTAAACAACCCCCTTTTCGGGATCATGAACACCCTGGAACTGCTGAAAACTGAAATCACGCCGGAAAACAAACGGCGAAAGCTTCTTGATATGTCGCTTTCCGAAACCGTTCGGCTTGCGGAAATGCTGCGCAAAATGCTGTCTTTTTCCAAGCCCGATCAGGAGGAAAAAGGCCCGGTCAATATCAACACCATTATTGATGAGCTGCTGATGCTCCACGAAAAACAGCTCCAGGAAAACAGCATCAAAATCAAAACCGAGCTTGCAGAAGCGCTTCCGGAAATCAATGCATCCAGAAATCAGATGCGGCAGGTGTTTTTAAACATGATCTCCAATGCCAAAGACGCCATGCCCGAAGGCGGCACACTCACCTTCCGCAGCTGGCACAAGGATAAAAACGTGTTTGTCGAAATCACCGACACCGGTCAGGGCATCTCAGAGGAAAACATTAACCGGATCTTTGATTCGTTTTTCACCACAAAAGACACGGTCAAGGGCGTGGGCCTGGGCCTTTCTGTGTGCTACGGATTTATCAAAGAGCACGGCGGAGACATCAAAGTCAAAAGCCGTGCCGGAGAGGGCACCACCTTTACCATTTCCCTGCCCGCCCATGCAGACCAGCAGGCCGGCAGCGAAAAACAGGCTTGACAAATTTACAAGCACTCCATAAGCTTATTAAAATATATTTTCCAGCAGGGTATGCCTCAAACACAGGCATAAAAGGGAACCCCGTTTAAGTCGGGGGCGGACCCGCCGCTGTAACCGGGAACGAACACCGCACATTGCCACTGCTTTGATATAAAGCGGGAAGGCGCGGTCATTAGAATGATCCGGGAGCCAGAAGACCTGCCTTGCTGAAGTTTTTCACGGTTATTGGTGCGGATATCACCGGCGTGGAAATCAAAAAAGGGGTCAAGAAAGACGGGTGCAGCCCCCCTGAGCCAAAAAGCTCAGGGGGGCTTTTTATTTTGGGAAAATTTCAAACGGAGGATGAAATGGGAAAAGGTCTTTTCAAACCGGTTTTGATGATACTGATTCTGATTTTTGCTGCAGTTGCAACGGTTCAGGCCGGCAGCCCGCAGCCGGAGGACGGGAAAACAGGAATCCTTCTGGTTACCTTTGGCACAACGTTTTCAGAGGCCCAGGCGGCTTTTGACAATGTTGAAACAGAAATCAAAGCCGCCTTTGCCGACACCACAATCAAGTGGGCCTATACCTCGGAGATGATCCGCGACAAAATGGCCCAACAGGGGAAAACGGCCCTTTCTCCTTCACAGGCCCTGGAAGAAATGGCTGAACAAGGCTTTACAAAAATTTTCGTGCAGTCGCTGCACACCATTGCGGGATATGAATATCACGATCTTGTCAAAACCGTGCGCATGTTTGAACACAACTCCGGCGGAGTTGAAAAAATCACCATCACCGGACCGTTGCTGGCAGCGCCGGAAGACATGGCCAAAGCCGCCCGGGCCATCCGCGAGACCATACCCGAAGAGCGCGCAAGCAATGAAGCGGTGGTGCTTCTGGGACACGGCACCCACCATCCGTCAAACGCCGCCTATCCGGCCCTGATGTGGCGGCTGCAGCGCGATGACAAAAACATCTTTATCGGAACGGTCGAAGGGTATCCCGGCCCTGATGTCATATTGGAGCAGCTTGAAAAAAACAACATATCCACGGCATGGCTCATGCTCTTTATGTCCGTGGCCGGCGATCATGCCAGAAACGACATGGCCGGAGACGACAAGGATTCCTGGAAATCGGTTTTCGAAGCCGCAGGTATTGAATGCAAGCCTGTTTTAAAAGGATTTGCGGAATATGATCCATTTGTAGACATCTGGGTGAGCCAGCTCCAAACAGCTATGGATCAATGAGGCAGTGTTAAGTTTTAAGTGATTAAGTGTTAAGTAAAATCAGGAAGTTATTTTTTTTATTGGTTGGCGGTTAGGCCTGTTTCAGGACTTCTAAATAACTTCGTTCAAGGTTCAAGGTTCAAGGTTCAAGGTTCAAAGTTCAAGGTTCAAAAAAATAAAATCAAAGCTTTTAAGCATGCGACAAAAAGTTATTTGCAGTGTTCGGTCCCGGGCTGCGGCCCTGGGGGAACACTCCCAAGGAAGTCCAAGGGCGGGGTCTGCTTTTGAAGCGACATTGAGCGTTTTTGCGTGAAGATTTAAACTGTTTGAAGAAAGCAGGGCGAATTTGCAAATTTTAAGCAAAGGCATTTGATGAATCCGCAAAAACGATCAGGAGCGAAAAAGCTGACGCCGACCGCAGGGCTTCCTTCCTGCAACAACAGCGGACGCGGTAAAAAACTTTTTACGATTCCATCAAGTATGTTTATTAAAGATAAAGCAACTGCAGATATGAACCCATGGACCTGAAATCAGATAAATTGGGCATGCTCCGGTTTTTTCCGCTCTGGCCGCAGCTGGTGGTGCTCACCGGGGTGCTGGTGGTGCTGGCTGCTGCAGCCGCGGGCATGGGGCATGTGCAGGTGGGATTTTTCGACGTCCTGCGCATAGCCGGCTCGGCGGTATCCGGCATTGCCGAACTGGCCGCCGACATTGATCCCATTGCCCGGACCGCGGTCATTGAAGTGCGCCTGCCGCGCATCCTTGTGGCCGCCCTGGTGGGCGGGGCCCTGGGGGTGTCGGGCGCGGTGTATCAGGGCATTTTGCTAAACCCCCTGGCAGATCCCTATACCCTTGGGGTTTCCGCGGGGGCGGCCTTTGGGGCCTCTGTTGCGATTCTGATCAATGTCAGCATGCTCGGGGGTTTTTCCGTGCCCTTGTTTGCCTTTGCCGGGGCTGTGGCAACGCTGATGATTGTTATGTATCTGGCATCTTCGGCCGGGGGCTATTCATCGAGCAACCTGATCTTGTCCGGCATTATCGTGGCGGCCATCCTGTCTGCGGGCATCAGCTTTATCAAGTACCTGGCAGACGAACGGGTCTCGGTGATCATTTTCTGGCTCATGGGAAGCCTGGCCTCAAAGACCTGGGCGGATGCCGGTCTTCTGGCGGGGGTGACGGCACTGGGCACGGGTGTGTGCCTGTTTTTTGCCAGGGATTTAAACCTGATGTCTCTTGGCACCCGCACGGCCGCATCCATGGGAACTTCGGTGCAAAGACTTTCTCCGGCACTTCTGGTCTGTGTGAGCCTGATGGCCGCAATCTGTGTATCGGTTTCAGGAATTATCGGATTTGTGGGGCTTTTGGTGCCCCACCTGGTCAGAAGCGTCTGCGGCCCGGATCACGGACGGCTTATTCCGGTATCGCTGCTCACCGGTGCCATTCTGCTGCTGGCCGCAGACACGGTAACCCGGGCCCTGCTTCCCAGCGAACTACCCATTGGCGTGCTCACAGCGCTGATCGGCGGACCGTTTTTCTGCTGGGTTTTCCGCAGGCGGCAAATGGGGGCGATGGGCCATGGGTTTTGATATCAGCAAAATTTTTTATTCCTACGGCGCCCGGCGCGCCATTGACGGGGTAAGCCTTTCACTTGAACCAGGGCGTTTTTACGCGGTAATCGGCCCCAACGGGTCGGGCAAGACCACACTGATGGACCTGATGTGCCGGCACAAAAGTCCGGATTCAGGAAACATTTTTCTAAACGGCCAAGCCCTTGACCAGTATTCCAGCCGGGCCCTGGCCAGGCAGGTGGCCCTGGTGCCCCAGGAATACCGGGTGAATTTTCCCTACACCGCAGAAGAAGTGGTGGCCATGGCCCGATATCCCCACCTGCCCCGGTTTTCCGCGCCCACGGCCGAGGATATGGAAGTGGTTGCCCGGGCCATGGCCGAGTGCAAAGCCGAAAACCTGTCAGACCGGTTCATGACCGAGCTTTCCGGGGGTGAGAAACAACGGATCGTTTTTGCCCGGGCCCTGGCCCAGCAGACGCCGGTGCTGCTGCTCGATGAGCCCTGTGCCAATCTCGATATCCGCCACGGCCTCGGCCTGCTGGAGTCGGCGGCAAAACGGGTGAAAACCCAAAACATCACCGTGGCCGCGGTCATGCACGACATCAACCTGGCGCTCAGGTACGCAGATGACCTGATACTGATGAACCAGGGAAAAATCATTTTAAACGGGCCGGTGGAAAACACCCTGGAGCGCACGGTCTTAAAACAGATATTCGGCGTTGACGCCCGTATCCGGACCGATTCAGCCATAAACGCACCACAGGTGACCTTTGTTGGATAAACGTTTACAATTTTTCATACTTGTTTTTGCTGCCCTGCTTTTTCTGGCACCCCCGGTACGGGCTGAAAGCCAGACCATGGCCCTTGTGGGCAAACACACGGTGCGCGATTGCGCAGGCAGAGAGATCCGGGTGGAAAAACCCTTTTCCCGCATCATCTCCCTGTATGGCGCCCACACGGAAAACCTGTTTGCCCTGGGCCTGGACAAAGAGATTATCGGCGTGGGCCGGCATCCGGACTATCCGGAAAAAGCCCGGGAAAAACCCGGATTTTCCCCCCAGGACGGCCCGGAAAAGTTTCTTGCGGCCCGGCCCGATCTGGTGCTGGTGCGCCCCATGCTCGACCGGGGCTATGAACCCCTGATGAACCAGCTGGAAAAATTTGACATCCGGGTGGTCTCGCTTCAGCCCGGCAATATCGAAGAGATGAAAACCTACTGGCGCATCCTGGGACGGCTCACAGGCCGGGAGGATGCCGCAGAGGAAATGATTGCGCATTTTGAAAAAGGCGTCAAACACGCCCGGTTTCTGGCCGGGCAGATCCCTGAGAAAAAAAGGGTTTATTTTGAGGCCATCCATGACCGGTTCAAAACCTTTACCCCGGATTCCATGCCGGTTTTTGCTCTGGAGTGCGCCGGGGGCATCAATGCGGCAGACGATTTCAGCCAGGTGCGCAACACCAATATCGCGGAATTCGGCAGGGAACGGATCATGGCAAGAGGCTGGCAAATCGATGTTTACCTGGCCCAGAACGGGCCCATGAACAGCGTTGATGTCAAAAACATTGAAAACGAGCCGGGCTACAATGTGATCAAGGCGGTCAGACAGGGCGAGATTTATATCGTGGACGAGCAGATCGTGGCCCGCCCTACCCTGCGGCTGCTCAAAGGCATATGGACCATCGGCTCGATTCTGTATCCGGATGTTTATACGAAGGAGAGGGGTGGGGAGGTGTTGGGGGATGTGGGTGGTGGTCAGTGATCAGTAATGAGTGACGAGTGACGGGTGACGGGTGACCGGTTGTGAAGAACTTTTTACGCGGCCATATCGGAATTTCCAAGGAAGTCCAAGGTCGGGGTCGGTTTGTAAGCGACATTGGGCGTTTACGGAAAAATTCAGCAAATGCCGGAGCGTAAAAATTTCAAACTGTTTGAGGCCGACAGGCCGAGTTTTTGAAATTTTAGCGAAGGCATTTGATGAATCCGTAAACGCTCAGGAGCGAAAAAACTGAACCCCGTCCGCAGGGCTTCCTTCCTGACAAACATCAAGCCGTAAACAAGATTTTTTACGAGGCTATCATGCACGATAGCGGAAAAAACATATGGATACAAAAAAAATCAAAGGGATAGTGGTGGCGGCGCCGGCCAGCGGGAGCGGCAAAACCACTATCACCCTGGGCCTGCTGGCGGCCCTGATACGAAAGGGCATTAACACGGCGGCGTTCAAGATCGGCCCGGACTTCATTGACCCGGGCCTGCACGGGGAAATCACCGGTCAGCCCGGGCGCAACCTCGACGGCTGGATGCTGGACCAGGACACCAACCTGGAGATCTTTTCCAGGGGCGCAGACGGTGCCGGCATGGCCGTGGTCGAAGGGGTCATGGGGCTGTATGACGGTTTTTCCGGGGCGTCCGAGGCCGGCTCCACCGCCCAGATGGCCAAATGGCTGGACCTGCCGGTGCTTTTGGTGGTGGATGCCGGCCGGATGGCCAGAAGCTTTGCCGCCCTGGTCAAGGGCTTTGTGGAATTTGATCCAAAAGTGCGCTTTTGCGGGGTTGTGGCCAACAACGCCGGCAGTCCGGCACACATCCGGTATTTGGAAGAGGCCATGGCCGATGTCCCTGAAATTTCCCTTCTGGGGGCGATCCCAAAAGATGCCGCCGCCGGAATCCCGGAGCGGCACCTGGGGCTTTTTACCGCAGAAGACAAGGTGATTTCCGGGCAGAGAACCCATGCCCTGGCCGATCTCGTCTCCAATCACTTGGATCTGGACCAACTGATTACCGGACTTGAAGAAATCCCCCTAAAACAGACTGCTGACCGGCTCCGGCCCGAACCTGCCGTGCGGGTGGCCGTGGCAAGGGATCCGGCCTTTTGCTTTTATTACCAGGACAACCTGGACGTGCTTGAAGAACACGGGTGCGAAATCGTGTTCTTCTCCCCTGTCAATGATGCCGGCTTGCCAAAAGACATCCACGGCATCTATCTCGGCGGGGGATACCCGGAATTGTACGCCAAAGCCCTGTCTGAAAACCTGTCCATGCGCCGCGCCCTTCAGGCCGCGGTCCGGGGGGGCATGCCGGTATATGCCGAATGCGGAGGCTTTATGTATTTGTGCAAAAGCCTTGAAGACCAAAAGGGCCGGATATTTGAAATGGCCGGCGTATTCGGATTTCAGACGGTCATGGCAAAACGGCTCTGCGCCCTTGGCTACCGGCAGATCCGGTTTCTGGAAAACACCCCCCTGGGCCCTGCAGACACGGTTGTGCGGGGTCATGAGTTCCATTACTCTTTCATCCGGGATCCAGAGGCGGACCAAACAGCCCGGGACGTCTATGAAACCGCTGACCGGGCGGGTAAAAACCGCACCGCTCCGGGCTGGATGGCCAACCAGTGCCTTGGCAGTTACGTGCACCTGCATTTCCGGAGCCGGCCCCAAACCGGCCGCAGCTTTGCAAGCGCATGTGCAGAATTTCAAAACAAAAGGAAAAATCTTCATGAAACCCCATGAAATTGAAGACTTAAGCTTTTCCATCATCGAAAAGGAAGCCGGGACCCACGGGTTTGAACCCGCGCAGTGGCGTATTGTCTCGCGCATGATCCACACCAGCGCGGATTTCGGGTACCTGCAGAGCGTGCGCTTCCACCCGGAGGCCATATCAGCCGGGATCCGCGCCATCCAAACCGGGAAGGCCATTGTCACCGACACCAACATGGCAAAAGCCGGGATCCGAAAAACCGATGCCACCCGATTCGGCTGCCGGGTGGATTGCTTAATGGAGGACCCGGAAGTGAAAAAGCAGGCCGCCGCAGATGGCACCACCCGGGCTGCCGCAGCAGTGGATGCAGCCGCAGACCAGGTCAAAGGCGGCATTTTCGTGGTGGGAAACGCGCCCACAGCCCTTATGCGCATCATCGAGCAGATCCGCGCCGGCCGCACCGAACCCGCCCTGGTGGTGGGCCTGCCGGTGGGGTTTGTCAACGCGGCTGAATCCAAACAGATGCTGACCGGGACGGATGTGGCCCATATCACCAACATTGGCCGAAAAGGCGGGTCAGCCGTGGCCGCAGCCGTTATCAACGCCTTGTTTTCCCTGGCTGCCGAAAAAGGAGCATAAATGATGAACACACAGTACGGAACACTTTACGGCATCGGCGTGGGTCCCGGAGATCCCGAGCTGATCACCCTCAAGGCAATCCGGATCCTGGCACAGGTGGATGTGGTTTACACGGCCAGTTCCACCAAAAACGACTACAGCCTCGCGGTCTCCATTGCCAGGCCCCATATCCCGGACAGCGCGGAAATCCACAATCTGGGTTTTCCCATGAGCAAGGACAAAGAGGTGTTGAAACAGGCCTGGGAGAAAAACGCCCAAATCGTTGCCCAAACCCTGGAACAGGGGAAAAATGCCGCGTTTCTAACCCTTGGCGACTGCCTGACCTATTCCACGTACTCCTACCTGGCCAGACACCTCCGGCGAATAGCCCCTGATGCACCAACGGTTGCAGTGCCGGGCATAACATCCTATCATGCGGCAGCCGCACGCCTGCAGCGGCCCCTGGCCGAAGGCGAGCAGTCCCTGCTGATCGTATCGGGCTGCCGCGGCGGGGACAAGCTGCGGCAAATGGGTCATTATGCAGACAACGTGGTTTTTTTAAAGGCGTACAAAAATGCCGCAGACATCACCCGGGCCATTGATGAGCGGGGATGGCGGGACAACTCGGTGGGAATTGTTTCCTGCAGCCTGCCCGAAGAGCGGGTCATCCAAAATATCAATGAGTTTGAAACCGCGCGCCCGGACTACTGGACCCTGATTTTCTCCGGGGAAAAAAACGGACATGAGTAAAAAGTCAGCACAGCCCAAATACCGTCGGCTTGTGATATCCCTGGGGATATCAGCGGCCATGGCGGCCGCCGGAATGATGATGATTGAGGCCATCACCCCGGCCGTTGCCGCAGACAAACTGGCAATCCCCCTGGCCCGGCTTTGTGTGTTTATCGGCATGGGCCTGGCCGTGGCCCAGGTGATTGAATCCAGGGGCTGGACCCGGCGGCTGGGGGCGGTGGCATCACCCCTGTTTTCCTATGCCAATCTGGGCACACGCTGCAGCGCGGCTTTTTCCACGGCCTTTTTCTCAGGGGTGGCAGCCAATTCCATGCTGGTGGATTTCTACAATGACAACAAAATCACCCGGCGGCAAATGTTTCTCACCAATTTCATCAACCAGCTGCCGGCCTATTTCCTGCATCTGCCCACGACCTTTTTCATCGTGGTGCCGCTGACAAAAACCGCCGGTTTGATCTATTTCGCACTGACCCTGGCTGCAACCCTTTTGCGCACAATTGTTTTTGTGATCTGGGGCCGGCTCTTTGTCCCCCCGGCAGCCGGCCGGGAAAACCAGGAATCTGCATTGCAGCAAAGCGAGGCAGAGCAAAAAGGGGCCTGGACAGTATTGAAAAAACGGCTGCCCGGGCGTTTTGCCGGCATTCTCACATACGTGGTGCCCATTTACACGGCTGTGTATTTTGCAGCCGGGTTGGGGGCATTTGAAGCCATCCGCACCTGGATGACCCGGGCCGTGACCCTCCAGGCCCTGCCCGTGGAGGCCTTTTCTGTGGTGATCTTGAGCTTTGTGGCCGAATTCACTTCCGGATTTGCCGCAGCCGGGGCACTGCTCGACCAGGGGGTAATCACGGTCAAGCAGACCGTGATCGCCCTGATTGCCGGAAACATCATCGCATTTCCGGTCCGGGCACTTCGCCATCAACTGCCGCGCTACATGGGCATTTTCCAGCCCAAAACCGGGGCCCAGCTGCTTTTGCTGGGCCAGTTTTTCCGGGTGGCAAGCCTGGTGGCGGTCACTGCAATTTATTATATTTTGGCGTAAAAGCCGTTTCAGACTGCAATTTGCGAGGTCAAGTGACAGGCAAGAAATCCAGACGCAAACTCAAAGCCGGTTTTACCACCGGCACCGCTGCCGCGGCAGCGGCAAAGGCGGCTGTGCTGGCCCTGCTGGGCAAACACCCGCCAACTGAGGTCAGGGTGGCGCTTCTGACCGGGGATTTCATCAACATTGCTGTGCACGGATGTTCTGTTGAAAATGCCTTTACCGCCTCGGCCACTGTGATCAAGGATGCCGGCGATGACCCGGATGCCACGCACAGGGCTGAAATCGGCGCCCGGGTTACGCTTCTGGAGCCCGGAGAAGGACTTGTGATCACCGGCGGCCCGGGCGTTGGCCGCATTACCCGGCCGGGGCTGGAAGTGGCCCCTGGCAACCCGGCCATTAATCCCGGGCCGGAAAAAATGATCCGGCAATCGGTCAAACAGGTTTTTGATGATTTCGGAGCCGTGAGGGGTGCGGCGATTGAAATCTTTGTCCCCGAAGGAGAGAAAATCGCAAAGCACACATTAAACGCCCGGCTCGGAATTATCGGCGGCATCTCCATTCTCGGCACCACCGGGGTGGTCAAACCCATGAGTCATGAAGCCTATATTGCCACCATTTCCTCTGGCATGTCAGTGGCAAAGGCCGCAGGAAGCGATGTTGTGGTGTGCACCACCGGCCGCAGAAGCGAGCGCCACGCCCAGGCCCTGTTTTCCGATCTGCCGGAGCCGGCCTTTGTCCAGATCGGGGATTATTTTGAAAAATCCATGCAAATGGCCGGTGATTACGGTTTTACCCGGGTAGTGCTGGCCGTGTTTTTCGGCAAGGCCGTGAAAATGGCCCAGGGAGCGGCCCATACCCATGCGGCCAAATCCCGCATGGGACTTGAAACCCTGGCCGGATGGGTGCAGCAGCGATGCCCGGAAAAAGCCCTGGCCCGGCAGGTGGCTTCTGCCAACACGGCCAGATCCGCGTTTTTCATGATCCGGGACAACTGCCCGGAAGTGCTTGCAGACACGGCCGGCCGCATGATTGCGTCGGCTGACGGGTTTGCCAACACCCGCATACAGATCCGTGCGGTTATATTTGATTATGAAGGGGGCGTATCCGCAGACAGCGCAGATACGAAAGGGACGTTATGAAAAAGTCAATACACGTCGTGGGCATGGGCATGTGCCGGGGGGATCTTTCCCAAAGACACCTGGAAATCATTGAAAATGCCGGTTTTCTGGTGGGTGCGGACCGGCATCTCAAATGGTTTGCCGACCACCCGGCCAGGCAGCGCAGAATTGATTCCCCCTTGTCCGCGGTACTCGATGATATAGAAAATTTTGCCCAATCCGGCACCGTGGTCGTGCTGGCAAGCGGAGATCCGCTTTTCTACGGCATCGGCACCACCCTGATTCGGCATTTCGGCAAAGACCGTGTGACAATTCACCCCAATGTCTCGTCCATGGCTGCCGCGTTTGGCCGCATCAAGTGCTCCTGGCAGGAGGCGGCGGCTGTGAGCATGCACGCAAGAGACGGCCGGTGCGGCCTCCTGCAGGCCCTGTCCGCGGCAAAGCCTGTGTTTGTGCTCACAGACCCGGAAAACAGCCCGGACCGGGTGGCCCAAATGGTGGTGCAGGACTTTTCCGATGATGTGGAGATCTGGGTTGCCGAGCGCATGGGCCACGAAGACGAGCGCGTCCATAACCCGGACATCGGCCATGCGGCCCGGCAGACCTGGCGCAGGCCCAATTGCGTGATACTGGTTCCAAATCCGGCCTCCTTGCCAGGGCCGGGGCTTTTCCCGGGCCTGCCAGATGACAGCTACGCCCATGCCCGGGGCATGATCACCAAGGCTGAAATCCGGGCAGTGGTGTTTTCAAAGCTTTGCCCCGGGCCGGGAGACGTGTTCTGGGATCTTGGGGCGGCAAGCGGGTCTGTGGCCATTGAGGCGGCTTTTTTCATGACCTTTGGCCGGATTTTTGCTGTGGAAAAAAATCCGGCCCGGGCCGCAGATATCCGCACAAATGCGGAAAAATTCACCCCGAACCGGGTGGAGGTGGTCGAAGATGACATTTTAGAGGCTATGCAAAACCTGCCTGATCCGGACCGGATATTTGTGGGCGGCGGGGGAAAAGACCTTGAAGCAATCCTTTTGGAGGCCTGCCCCCGGCTGGCATCAAAGGGCAGGATCGTGATCAATGTCGTGGTCCTGGAAAATCTGGGCACATGCCTGGCTGTTTTAAAAAATCTCGGGTTTGCCGCAGAAGCGGTCCAGGTTCAAATCAGCCGGTCTTCGCAAATGGCTGCGGGCATGCGCATGGCCGCACACAACCCGGTTTTTGTTGTAACCGGGCAAAAACCTTGATGGTTCTTTGGAAATGTTTCCCCGGGCCCCTTTGGTGTGAAACTTTGCACACAGTCGGCCATGATGCCGGCCCGGGGGTGGTTTGCGAGTCGCATTGAGCGCGCAAGCGGTCAGCAGGGAGCAAACCGCC
>NZ_JBSRLA010000066.1:0-19421 GCF_055149105.1 Desulfosalsimonas sp.
AAGGAAGGCCCCGATTAGAGGGGATTGAGACTGTGCAAATCCTGATTGGAGCATGGGCAGGAGAATGTGTCAGAAGGAAGGCCCCGATTAGAGGGGATTAAAAAAATAAGCAATGTTAAGTCATCGGCCCTTAGGGTAGATTTGAAACGATTTTTTTGAACACTGCTCGGGAATGTGATGCGTGCCGGGAATTCAGGAAAAAACCATAACCACGTGGGAAACAGGATGAGGGAAACAATGGTGAGAAAAGTATTGATTTGTACTGTTGGAGGCAGTTATCAGCCCATTGTAACAGCCATTGAGACCCTGGAGCCGGATTACATTTTTTTTGTATGCACACAAGGACCTCAGGGCTCGGAGTACCAGATAACAGGTAAAGGTAAAATTATTAAAGCCAGTTCCGATCAAAAATCAACCTTGCCAAATATCCCCACGCAGAAGGGATTGCAGGCGGATTGCTATGAGTTGGTTCATGTCGAAGCAGATAACCTGGATAGTACCTATAATACACTTTATAAAACCATTGATTCTTTAGATACCCGGTTTCCCGGGGCCGAGTTGATTGCAGACTATACCGGCGGCACAAAGGGAATGAGTGTTGCGCTTGTGCTTGCGGCCCTTGAACATGATCTGTCCTTGCATCTTGTCACCGGGCCGAGGCCCGATCTGGTGAAGGTGGCCGATAACACGCAATGGGGAGTCCCGGTCGATTATGAATCGATCCGCATGAGAAGGGAAATACGATTGGGTCTGGCCGCATGGGAACAATACGGCTATTCGCAGGCCGTGGAAACTTTGAAGAATATTAAGCGTACGTCCAATCCGGTTTTGCAAAAACACCATCTTATGGCCCTGAACCTGAGTAAAGCCTTTGACCATTGGGACAGGTTCGATCATGCGGCAGCATACGGTATTTTGTCCAGCTGTGCGGAAGATGTCGGACGGGAATATTCCAATTACCTGCGCATACTCGGCCTTTTTATGAAAGGCGGTCCGGCAAGGGAGCCTGCGTTGATTTGCGATTTGTGGCTGAATGCTTTGCGGAGGGCCGCGCAGGGGAGATACGATGATGCTGTTTCCAGGGCTTACAGGGTGCTGGAATGGGTGGCCCAGTGGCTGCTGCTGGATCGCTGTAAGGTGGATACCTGTAACCTGCCAAAAGATTTTATTCCGGATACAATAGGTATTATACCAAACCATAAAAATCGTCTTCAGGCACCTTTATTTTTAGCCTGGCAACTAGTAGAAGCAAAAACTGATACGAATATGGCGCAGTTTTTCAGAGAAAACAAAAAAAATTTTCAGAAAAAACTTGAAATCAGGAATGAGTCAATTCTTGCACATGGTTTTACCCCGGTAGATTTCAATAGGTGGTCTGAAATACTCGAATGGATGGACAATGGAGTACTCCCTGCTTTTTTAAAAGACGCAAGGCATACCGGGTTGAAAATGCCGGCGCAATTGCCGAGTATTTATAAATTTGAGGTGTAGAATCAAGTAGTTTTATGCGGGGTGTGCCCGGCATAAAAAAATCGTTTTCCTTTTTACCTTGCGTATTTTCCCCTGTCGTCTGTATGCTTACCTGAAATGCTCCCATCCTGGCTGAATAACCACAAACAAAAATTTTCCCTCATGTTTGAAATTCAATTGAAAAATCAATTTCCATGCCGTTACCGGATAATAGAGATGCAGTTGGCGATGAAACCGGAACAGGGAGGTTTTCCCGTATGCTTTATGGCGAGTACGATTTTGTGTGCCGTTTCGAAAATGAAGCGGTTCTTCCGGAATACAAGGGGTCGACATTTCACGGCGTATTCGGCCGGGCGCTGAAAAATGTGGTATGCGCCCTGAAACGCCGGCAAACATGCGATGATTGCCCCCTGCGCCACAGATGTCTTTATGTCCGGGTGTTTGAAACGCATCTGTCCGCAAACACCCACGGTTCGGCAGGCCATTTGTCCGAACTTCCTCACCCGTATGTCATTGAACCGCCGGACACCAGCGAAAACGTATTTGAAAAAGACCGGATGATTTCTTGCAGACTGGGGCTTTTTGGCAGCATCAACCAGGATCTGCCCTTTTTCGTGTATGCGTTTGACCGGATGGGCAGCACGGGCCTGGGCCGCCGGGTGGGCAAAAGCCGCGGAAAATTTTGTCTGGAGCAGGTGAGCAGTGGTAAAAAAGTCGTCTATACCAGGGAAAGCGGCCGGATTGACCCTGAAGGCTGTGCATATCCCCTGGGTCTGAAGCATACAAACGGCTGCGGGACCGGCCGGGTGACCATTCGGATAAAGACACCCCTGCGGGTCAAGCACCAGCAGCGGATTGCCCGGGAACTTCCCTTTCACGTGCTGACAAGGGCGATGCTTCGAAGAGTTTCCAGCCTGATGGCGGCCTACGGAGATGGCGAGCCGGAGCTGGACTACAGGGGCCTGGTAAAAAAAGCAGAGTCCGTGGAAATCTCTGATGCAAAGCTGAAATGGTATGACTGGCAGCGCTATTCCTTCCGCCGGAAAAAGCGGATGCCCATGGGCGGGCTGGTGGGCGCGGTAACCTATGAAAATGTGCCTTTGGATCTCCTGTCGCTCATTGATTTCTGCGAGAAGGTCCATGTTGGCAAAAATACGTCCTTCGGCCTGGGAAAGATCCGGCGGATCAGCCCTGAAGGCCGGAAAACCGTTGATTTTTAAACACAGGAGCGTGGTGGATGGACGATACAACCCTGAAAATTGCCATTGCGGGGTTTTCCCATGACATGGGAAAGCTTGCCGGAAAAGATGTGCTAAACCTGGACCCTGAAGAATTTGACAGGCGTGCGGCGGATTTTCTTCCCGTGCGCGACGGCCGATACACCCACGGCCATGCGCTGTATACGGCTTTGTTTATCGACCGGTTTATCGACTGCCTCCCCGAAGAGTTCAGCCGGCCCTGGGGGGAGGGCGACGGGCTTGTCAAATTGGCGGCATCCCACCACAGCCCGTCCACGGCCATGGAATGGATCATTGCCGAGGCCGACCGTATCTCCTCGGGTATGGACAGGGAGGAATATGACGCGGCAAAAAATGCCGCTGTCTCATTCCGGGATTTTGAAAAAACGCGCATGGTGCCAATCCTGGAATGCCTGGATCCTTCGGGGCAGGCCGATTTCACCACATCGGAGTGCTATGGGCATGCTTATCCCCTGCAGCCCCTTTCCCCGGAAAATATTTTCCCCCGGCCTGCCGGCGAAGTGATGCCCTCTGACCGTGAAACGGCAAAAGCCCAATACGCGGTCCTTTTTAAGGGATTTGGCCAAGCCCTGGAGCGGATACCCCACAGGGGCTGCATCGGGTTGTGGTTTGAGCATTTTGAAAGCCTTGTTATGCAGTATGCATCGCATCTGCCCGCTGCGCGCGCGGGAAACGTGATTCCGGATGTATCGCTTTTCGATCATATGAAAACCACGGCTGCGCTGGCTGCCGCGCTTTATGTCTATCACAGGGACACCGGTACGCTAGAGGCCAAAGCGGTGCGGGCTGAGGATCCAGAAAAGTTTCTCCTGGTCACCGGTGAGTTTCACGGGATTCAGAGCTTTATTTTCACCGGGTTTGGGGATACGCGCAGATTCCGCTCCAAGCTGCTGCGGGGACGTTCGTTTTACGTATCTGCAGTCATGGAAATGGCGGCGCACATGCTTTGTACGGAAATCGGAATACCCGTGACCTCCGTTATCCTGAATGCCGGCGGCAAGTTTACGATATTGGCTCCAAACACCAGCCAGGCCGGGCAAGCCGTTGAGCAAACAGCCCAAAAGATCGAGCAGTGGTTTGCGGGGCGTACTTTCGGGGAGGCCGGTATCAGTATATCCTCGGTAGCGGCGGCCCCGGCGGATTTTAAAAGCGGAGGCTACCAGGATCTGCATGACCGGATGAATCGTGCTGTCCTGGCAAAGAAATATAACCGCATTGACCTGGATGCCTATGGTGGGGTGATTGAAAACTATTTTGACGGGGTCAAGGAGGAGTTGTGCCCCTTTTGCGGCAAGCGGCCGGTGCATGCCGGCGCTGTTTTGCGCGAAGGCCACAAGGCCTGCACCCTTTGCCGGGACCATGTTTTTCTGGGGGAAAATCTCGTGCGCAAAGATGTGCTTGCGGTTCTGGATGCAAACACAGATAGCCATGCCGGGGCGAAAAAGTTGATGGAGCCTTTATTCGGCCGCTACCAGTTTGTTTTTCCCGAAGCCCTTTCAAATGGCCATGAAGCCGATGCAATGGAATCCGAAGCAGAGAAAAAGCAATTGCTGCGGTACTGGGCAATGGCGCTGCCTTCCGGCGGGCTGCCGACGCAGCAGGCCACCCTGAAGTTTTTTAACGGGTACGTGCCTGCTTATGGGCAGGAGGACCTGTCTGATCCCCGCATCCGGGCGGTTTCAGGCGAAGATGAGATCGATCTCGACCGGCAGGTTCGTGAAAATGCGCCCAAGATGTTTAATCATATTGCCGCCCTTGCCAAACAGGTGGATTCGGATGAAAGACTGGCCGGCGTGGAGGCGCTGGGCGTTGTCAAGGCGGACGTGGACAACCTGGGGCTGCTGATGACCTGCGGGCTTCGCGAAAATCTTTACAGCATATCCCGGATTGCGACCCTGAGCCGGCAGATGAACAACTTTTTTGCGGTGTTTCTTCCGCATTTTCTGGGAAAGCATCCTGCATACAAAAACATTTACACGGTTTTTGCCGGTGGAGACGACCTGTTTCTCATCGGCCCCTGGAATCATATCATGGACTTTGCCCCGGAACTGGCCGAAACATTTTCCGCCTATGTCTGCAAAAATTCCAATGTAACGCTTTCCGCGGGCATCTCTTTTCACAAGCCGCACACACCGGTCAACGCCATGGCAGAGGCGGCTGAATCCGCCCTGGAGCGGTCCAAAGCAGACGGTCGAAACCGCCTGACGGTTTTTGGCGAGACCGTGGTCTGGAACGAGGCATTTGATCTCTATGGGATTCGTGATGTTTTTGAAAGATGGCTGGAGCAGGAATATATCAGCCCCACCATGCTCTATCGCCTCAATCGGTTTGTGGAAATGGCGGACCGGGAACAGAAGCTGACTTCCGCTGACGGGGGAATCGATATGCAGGAGATGGAATGCACGCGGTGGCGGGCTCTGCTGGCCTATGCGGCGGAAAGAAACGTTTTGAAAACCGATGATCCGGCCGACCGGAAAAACAGGGTTGCAGAGGTTCACGGGAAAGCGGCCGAGTGGTTGACGAGCTGGGGCGGCAGCCTCCGTGTGCCCCTTTGGTATGTTCAATATAACAGAAGGTAAGAGGTGAATTATGGAAAAACCGAAAAGGATTGAGTTCTGGAAGGACAAGGAAAAGGGGCAGGTAGATCCGCTGCTGTTTTCCAAAACAGCGGATGAATGGGCCCAAAAATTCATAGGTGTCCGCCAAAAGAGCAATAAACTCAACAGTCCAAGCCAACTGCGAAAATTTTATGATGAAGTTGTTACGTTGAATACCACAGTACAAGCAAAAAAGCAGGATTTCGATCATGTATTGCCACTAGTTCATATGCTTGTCGCCAAAGCTGCATACGCAAAAGGGCGTGGCCATGTTTCGGATGATTTTATGACCTTTATAAGTACGTCTGTTGATAAAATCCAGGATGGTGCGGATTTAAATATTTTTGCTACGTTTTTCGAGGCAATTATAGGTTTTTACAAATATTATAACCCAGATTCCTCCAAAGCTTAAGGAGATTGCTATGAAATTATTAAGCATCAAAAATCTGACGGGTAGGATCGTTTTGCAAAGCGGCCTTCATATCGGCTCCGGTGATTCGGAAATGCGCATCGGTGGAACTGATAACCCGGTGGTCAAGCACCCCTACACCCTGGAGCCCTATATCCCGGGATCATCGATTAAGGGGAAGGTGCGCTCCCTGCTGGAGTTAAAAAGCGGCCTGATCGGAAGGCGCAGCAACGGAGACGGCGGACCGCTGGGACTAAAGGACCTGGAAAGCCTTGAAGGCGACGAGCGTCTTGAATGCATGGGCATTTTAAAGCTTTTTGGCATAAGCGGGGCAGACACCGATGAAAAGAGCGAAATCGGGCCTTCCCGCGCATCGTTTGCTGATTGTATGCTCGATGAGAACTGGAAGAAGCAGGAATTTATGAGCAGTCAGGGGTTTACGGAAATCAAATCTGAAAATGCCATTGACCGCATCAAGGGAACAGCCCTGAATCCGCGCTTCAGCGAAAGGGTGCCGGCCGGAACGGAATTTTGTTTTACCATCGGGCTCAAGGTGTTTGAAGGCGATCAAGGCCTTGAAGAAATTCTGCTGCAGGGGTTGAAGCTTCTGGAAATGGATGCCCTTGGGGGCAGCGGCAGCAGGGGATACGGCCGCGTCCGGTTTGAATTCGACGAAGAAGAAAACCGCCGGGCTTTTGCATCCACAACCCCGCTGTAGGCAGGAGGAAGCCGTGAAACTCTATGACATCACGATAGAACCATTATCCCCCATGGGAACCGTGCCCAAAGGCGACACCCTGTTTGGGCAGTTCTGCTGGCAGGTGGCCCATGATTCCAAACTGGCAGACGACGGATTGTCCGGCGTTTTGCAGGAATATGGCAACCGGCCCTTTGTTGTTTTTTCTTCTGCTTTTCCCAAAATTGAATCTGAATCACAGGTTCGCTACTATTTTCCCAGACCGCTGCACACAGTGGCAGGCAAAGGCGCCAGTCAAGGCGGCAGCCGGAAAAGCATCATTGAAAACCGCAAACTGGATCGGGCCAGAAAATGGATGGAAGTTTTTGGCGGCAAAGCCCTGGATGCCTCATCGACCTCGTTTTTGACCGACGAGGCCGTTGGCCGTATCCTGCTGGAATCATCCGGCGCCTGCGGCGGCAAAACCGGAGTGCATTCCGGCATTCCGGGCGTGCCGGCCCGGGCGGAAAGGCCGCACAACAGCATCAACCGAATGACCGGGACCACCGGAAGCGGTACGTTTGCCCCCTATACCACGGACGTATTGTACTATCTGCCGGGAATGAAGCTGGCCGTATTCGTGCTGATCGATGAATCGGCAACCGATATTGACCGGGTGGTTTGCGGTCTGGAGCGAATCGGCATGAGTGGTTTTGGCAGGGATGCTTCCACGGGCATGGGTCGATTCCGGATCGACTCGGCCGGGCCGGTTGAGGTCGCTTCTGTTGATCATGCAGATGCCATGTATGCCCTGGCCCCGGTTGTGCCGGAAAAGGGTCAATACCGGAATTTCTTTTTTACGCCTTTCGTGCGTTTCGGAAGGCATGGCGACCAGTTGGCTTCGAGTCGGGTGCCGTTTAAAAAACCGGTTGTCATGGCCGATGAAGGAGCCGTGTTGGTTCCCGGAGACAAAAAACAGTTCGAACGCCCCTGGCTGGGCACTGCGGTCAAAAATGTCTCTCGTGTTCAACCGGAAACCGTTGCCCAGGGATATGCTCCCTGGCTGCCCATTACCCTGGAGCTTTCGTATGACACAGGAAAATAGTTCGTTTGATTGCGTTTTGAAAGTGGTGTCCCCGGTTCACCTGGGATGCGGCGAGGTATATGAGCCGACCTGTTTTACGGTCGACGAGGAAAACAATGAAATGACGGTTTTTGATCCCATCTCCTTTATTGCGGACATGGAGGAGGAAGAGCGTTTGGCTTTTTCCGGGATCTGCCGCAAGGGAACTGTCGAATCGATTCTGGAGCTGTATAAATTTTTGCGCAACAAAAAGCCGCAGGGCCGGACAGTGGCGCTTTGCAACGGATTTGTGGATCACTACCGCAAAGTGCTGGACCTCAATCCGCGGGATAAAAATTTTTCCAGGCAGTTAAATCAGTTCCAGATAGAAAGAACCGCCTTCAGGCCTGCTGACCAGCGGCCGTATATTCCGGGAAGTGCCATAAAGGGTGCGCTGCGCACGGCATATGCCAACATGGCTGCCGGCGTGAAAAAAACGCCGCCGGACAAGCGCCGAAAAGGCAGTGAGCTGGAAAAAATATTATTGGAATATGATTTGCGCCGAACCGAAACCGATCCATTTAGAATGGTGAAAGTCTCTGATTTTCAGCCGGCAGGGTATGTTGCGGCAAAGGTGGTCTATGCTGTCAACAAAAAGAAAAGCCCCGGGGATAAAAATCCGAGAGGCAATGCCCAAATCATGGAAGTCATTGAGCCCGGAGCCATCTTTTACGGCCGGATATCGGTTGGCAGGGATTTGGGGGAATCGGTCATTAGCAATCCCGCTTCCCTGGAAAAACTTTTGGAAGGCGCAGTCCGGTTTTATGCAGGGCAGAACAAAAGAGAGCTGTCAGAACTGACCCGGGCAGGGCTGGGCGGCGTTGAAGTCGGTATTGATGAAAACAGGGTGCCAATGCGCATCGGCCGTCATTCAGGAGCTGAATGTCTGACCATTGAAGGGCATCGCAGCATACGGATCAATACGGGAAAGAAGAAACAGGATTTTTCCCTGGATCATGCCACCACCGTATGGCTTGCCTCGGAAACAAGCAACAATCAATATAACAAGGGGCTTCGTCCCTTTGGATGGGTGCAGGTCCAGCCCATGACAGGGGATCTGGAAAAAAAGATCAGCGCTTTTGAAACCGATTTTCAGCAGGACCGGGAGATTGCGCTCAGAAGAAGGCAGGAAGAAGCTGAAAGAATCCGCGCTGAAAAGGAGCAGGAGCGTATTGCCGAAGAAAGGCGACGGCAGGAGCAGGAGAGAAAGGAGCGTGAGGCGGCGGAAGAACAGGCGGCTCTGGAGGCCATGACGCCTGAAGATCGCGAGATATACGAACTGCAGCAACCGGGTGTTTCCGAAGAGAAAATCAATATTGCTTTTAAAAAAATCGACGAGTACAGCCCGGAAGGTCAAAAAGCCGTTGCCGCCGTGATCAAGGCTTATTGGCAGGCCAGTAACAAGTGGGTTAGAAAGGATTTTTCGCAAAAACAGTGGAAGGCTGCAAGGGAAAAAATCGCCAAGATTCAATCAATACTTGGAGAAAAGTGATTGGCGTTTGGTCTGCAAAAGAATGGCAGACATTAGCGGGAGGCTGGAAAATTTTGTATATATATAACAATCAAGCAGTTATGTTTTTCCGAAACCCCTGCCGGGTGCCTGAAAAAATTCCCAAACGTAAAAAAAGGCCAGGTCAGCCGGAAATGGGTTGCAACCGACTGGATTTTTGATATATTTTTTACCCAGAGTCTGAAGGAAGGCCCCGATTAGAGGGGATTGAGACTTTTTCAGACCGCCCAGTGTAACTCCCGACCACCGTCTGAAGGAAGGCCCCGATTAGAGGGGATTGAGACAGGGCCGGGCCTTTGGCTTTATTTCCCCATTCCATGTCTGAAGGAAGGCCCCGATTAGAGGGGATTGAGACCGTCTCGGTGTTCAATCCAGACTTTAAGCGCATAGGTCTGAAGGAAGGCCCCGATTAGAGGGGATTGAGACGAACAGGATTTCCGCCAGTGTCTGCCGTTCCTGCTGTCTGAAGGAAGGCCCCGATTAGAGGGGATTGAGACTTACACAGACACACACTCATGCACTCATGCACTTCAGTCTGAAGGAAGGCCCCGATTAGAGGGGATTGAGACCAGGTCGGCTCCCCTCAGGTCGGCTCCCCTCAGGTTGGTCTGAAGGAAGGCCCCGATTAGAGGGGATTGAGACTTCATACGATTGGAGGAGGCCATTAAACGGGGCAATGGTCTGAAGGAAGGCCCCGATTAGAGGGGATTGAGACCCTTTGAACTTACTTTTCTTTTTTGCTTTTGCCATGTCTGAAGGAAGGCCCCGATTAGAGGGGATTGAGACTTCAGAACGTCATATAATTCCTTTGCTTCACTCGATAAGTCTGAAGGAAGGCCCCGATTAGAGGGGATTGAGACACATTTTGAAAACCGCAGCAGGTATAACAAAAATCTGTCTGAAGGAAGGCCCCGATTAGAGGGGATTGAGACTTTTTCCCCTGGGAATCGGTAGCGGGAAAAAACGCGGTCTGAAGGAAGGCCCCGATTAGAGGGGATTGAGACAAAACAGCCCCCCAGATTTACGGAGGGTCCTCTTTGTCGTCTGAAGGAAGGCCCCGATTAGAGGGGATTGAGACTCAGCGTAACACTGTACCCGATTGATTGCAGCCATCGGTCTGAAGGAAGGCCCCGATTAGAGGGGATTGAGACTTGAGAGGCTTCCAAGTCGTTCGCATCCCTTCTTCCGTCTGAAGGAAGGCCCCGATTAGAGGGGATTGAGACTATTTTATTTTTTATTTATCTGCATCCTCGGGATCTGTCTGAAGGAAGGCCCCGATTAGAGGGGATTGAGACTTAAAGCCCCAGGTTTTTGCGGACATCTGCCAGGTAGTGTCTGAAGGAAGGCCCCGATTAGAGGGGATTGAGACTTTATAATGCGACACGGTTTTGCGGTCTTCATATTTTGTCTGAAGGAAGGCCCCGATTAGAGGGGATTGAGACATAGCCAACGTTTGCGTCGTATTTCTTTGCCGATTCAGAGTCTGAAGGAAGGCCCCGATTAGAGGGGATTGAGACTTACCGAACTTCCTGGAGAAGAATTCTTGTGATGGGTCTGAAGGAAGGCCCCGATTAGAGGGGATTGAGACAAAAAGGGAGCCTCTCCCTGACGTTGGATGTTTATAGTCTGAAGGAAGGCCCCGATTAGAGGGGATTGAGACGACCTTTAACCCCGATCCAAGGCCCCTCCTGGATCGGGTCAGAAGGAAGGCCCCGATTAGAGGGGATTGAGACTTTGCCTGGAATACTTTCACGTCGGACGTAGAAGGTCAGAAGGAAGGCCCCGATTAGAGGGGATTGCGCTGGTTTAATAGGGCAAAAGCCGTGAATCGTTTTAAAGGAAACAACCTTGCACAAATCTGGTGAACAAATCCTTTTTACAGCCGGCGATATTGTCAACTTCCTGTCCTGCCCGCACCACACCGCCCTGGACCTGGCTGATCTGCAAGCGCCGCTTCCCAAAACCGAAGCCAACGAGGAGCTGCGTCTCATTCAGGCAAAGGGGGCCCTGCATGAGAGTCAGCATGCCAAACAGCTTCGCAAGCAGCACCATGAGTTCGTGGATATCCGTGATGCCGGGGATGGCGCACGTGAACGGATACGGGCGACCCGGCAAGCCATGCAGGCCGGGGCGGATATCCTTTACCAGCCCGTGCTCCGTGATGGATGCCTGACCGGCACGGCTGATTTTTTCCGCCGGATTGAACGGCCCTCGGCTTTGGGAGCCTGGAGCTATGAAGTGCTTGATACCAAGCTGGCCATGAGCGCCAGAACCCGGTTTGTCATTCAGCTTGCCTTTTATTCAAAGATCCTGGCGGCCGTTCAAGGGCTTTTGCCTGCCCGTATGCATGTCGTATTGGGTGATGGAAGAGAAAAGGCCTACGCATTCAAAGATTACAACTGGTATCTGGAGCGCCTTTTGCAGCGGTTTTTTGAGCAAGTGCAGTCCGAATTGGAAGGGTGTGCCAAAGAAACCAGTCCCGAGCCAAGGGATCACTGCGAGGTCTGCCGGTGGATGGAAATTTGCGAAAAACAGCGGCAAAAAGCCGATCACCTGTGGCAGGTGGCCAATATCCGCAAATCTCAGATTCGCAAACTCCAGGGGGCAGGTATCCACACCATGGAAGCCCTTGCAAAAATGGATCCGGATATGCACATACCCGGCATGGCCGAAGGCACGCTGGATACGATTCAACGGCAGGCCCGGCTCCAGGTACTGGCCCGGGAGCAGAATGAGAACATGCTGGAGCACCTGCCATTGGTGCCGGGGCAGAAACGGGGTTTTGAAAGGCTTCCCCGTCCTTCGGAAGGGGACATGTTTTTTGACATGGAAGGCAACCCCCTGGAAGAAGGCGGCCTGGAATATCTTTTCGGGCTCTGTTTTCTTGACCATGGCAAGCCGGTATTCAAAGCCTTCTGGGCCCACAGCCGGTCAGAGGAAAAGACCGCCTTTGAGGGATTTATCGATTTTGTGACCCGTCGCCTGAGGGCCTATCCTGATGCGCATATCTATCACTACGCCCATTATGAACAGACAGCCCTGAAAAGACTCATGTCCCTGCACGGCACCCGGGAGGCGGAGGTGGACAACCTTCTCCGGGCGGGCAGGCTGGTGGATCTCTACAAGGTGGTCCGGGAAGGGCTCCGGGTTTCTGAGCCGTCTTATTCCATCAAGAATCTGGAACATTTTTACATGGAAAAACGCTCCGGCGATGTGCAGTCCGCCGGGGCCAGCATCGTGTATTATGAACGCTGGAAGGAAACAGGCGATACCAGGCTTTTGGAAAAAATCCGGGCCTACAATGAGGATGATGTGGTCTCCACCTGCAGGCTGCGGCAATGGCTCCTGGAACTTCGGCCCGAAGGGATCGCCTGGGCGGGTGATGACCCGGATAAACAAGTCCCTGTTGCCGATCCCGGGGCCTTGAATGCCCACGAGCAGCGCATTGAGGCCTACAGGCAGCTTTTGTTGGGAGATCTGCCCCAGGACCGTTCCGATTGGGGAGAAGAATCGCATTTGCGGGAGCTGGCCTGGCAGCTGCTTGATTTTCACCGGCGGGAGGACAAGCCCCAGTGGTGGGCCATGTTTGCCAGAATGGAGATGGATGCCCGGGAACTGGCCGAAGACATTGAGTGCATTGCAGGGCTGGAATTGGACCCGGCAATTCCGCCGTTTCCTGTCAAAAAATCGATTTGCTACACTTTCACGTTTCCAGAGCAGGAAACCAAGCTCAAAACCGGGGACAAGGCAGCCCGGCTGGATACGGGGAAGGCTCTGAGCAGCCTGGTGATTGATGAGCAAGCCCGCAGGGTGTCATTTACCCTTTCCCAAAAAGCCGATCCGCCGCCTGAATGCCTCCATATCGGACCCGGCGGACCCATTTACAACGATTTGCTTCGGGAAGCGGTATTTCGTTTTGCAGACACCCTGGTTAACGGAAACCAGAGATACCGGGCTGTCGAATCCATGCTGCGGCGCGAGATGCCGCGCATCCGGAACCATAAACCCAAAAAACCTGTTGTGGATGAAAAAAAAGATATCGTGCCGCAGGTCACCCGGGCTGTGGCCGGACTCAATGAGAGCTGCCTTTTTGTACAGGGTCCTCCGGGATCCGGCAAGACATATACCGGATCCCGGGTGATTGTTGAGTTGCTGAAACAGGGATTCCGGGTCGGGGTATCGTCAAACAGCCATAAGGCGATCTCCAATCTGTTGCATGCGGTGGAAGACGCGGCCATGAAGGCCGGCGTGCGGTTTGCCGGGGTGAAAAAAAGTAACAGGGGCAACGATGGCACCTTGCTCAATGGCCGGATGATTCGGGACGTGTTTGACAACATGTCCGCCGCCCACCCTGGAAACCAGCTGGTTGCCGGTACGGCCTGGCTTTTTTCCAGGCCTGAGATGGACCGGCAGCTGGATTTTCTGTTCGTGGACGAGGCCGGCCAGGTCTCACTGGCCAACTTGGCTGCCATGGGGGTTTCCGCAAAAAATTTGGTGCTGCTGGGCGACCAGATGCAACTCGGCCAGCCCATTCAGGGGATTCATCCGGGCCGGTCCGGGGAATCGTCTTTGGAGTACCTGTTAAACGGCCTGGCCACCATACCGCCGGAGCAGGGCGTATTTCTCAAGACCACATGGCGGATGCATCCGGATGTCTGCCGGCTGATATCAGAGATGATTTATGACGGTCGCCTGGAGCCGGAGCCGAATAACAGCCGCCAGGAACTGATCCTGAAACATGGTGCACATCCATACCTGCTGCCGGCAGGCGTTCGTTTCGTGCCGGCAGTCCATGACGGGTGTGCCCGCAAAAGCCAGGAGGAAGCCGCGGTCGTCAGGGAGATGGTGGAAAGCCTTGTTTGTCAACAGTACCGGGACCGCGCTGGAAAGGTGCATGATTTTGGCCTGGACAATATCCTGGTGGTTGCGCCTTACAACATGCAAGTGAATCTGCTGAAACAGATCCTGCCGGAAGGCGCCCGGGTGGGCACAGTAGACAGGTTCCAGGGGCAGCAGGCTGAGGTGGTGATCGTTTCCATGGCCACCTCTGGCGAGGCCTGTCTTCCCCGAAATATTGATTTCCTCTATAGCAAGAACCGTTTGAACGTGGCCCTCTCCCGTGCCCGGTCCCTGGCTGTGCTGGTGGCTTCCCCGGAGCTGATGTCCATTAACTGCTCCCGGCCGCAAGAAGCGGCCCTGGTCAATGCCCTCTGCCGGTTTTGGGCCGGAGATATTCAGCCTTGAATGCCTCTTTGGCTTCCCGGATGGCAGATACAAGTTCCGCTTTCATAGATTCTCTGTTGATGGCTGATTCAAGCATAAGCAGCATTTTATCCACAGTGACGCCCGCAGTGACAGCCCCGATTATCCCGCCGACAACCGCCCCGGCGGCCGTGCCCACCGCCGGTATGGAGGAGCCGATTGCCGCTCCGGCCAAAGCCCCTGCCCCTGCCCCCCCTGTTGAGCCGGCGGCCTTGCTGGCGACAATTTTGGTTACTGCTTTGGCCGCCACTTTGAGAGTGTTTTTGGCAGCGGCCTTGCGCAGAACTTTTTTGATTACAAGAGCAGTGATCGTGCCGTTAATACCGGCCAGGGTTCCTGCCCCCGCGATCATGCGGGCGTTAAAACCAATTACATCTGCAGGCAGGGAAAGGTTTAACGCTTCTTCTGGAGAAATTTGCGAGACGACCTCGAAGTGGCTGTATTCGGACTTATTTACCTGATTTTGCGCCATAACCTGTTCAGCTTTGTCCCGGTAGGTCTGCTTAGCGGCCTCATATCCGGCTATGGCCTGATTGAGTTCGGATTCCACCTGGTGCAAGGGTTGGCCCTTGTTTAGAAATTCTTCGAGTTTAAGGGCCATGTAGTCTTCAAGGTCTCCGGTCATCATTTTGCCGATTCGAAGGTATTCGGCCGGCAGGCTGTAATACCAGTCCAGGTAGGCGTCCACATTTTTTTCCATGTGAACAAAGGCGCTGTCGATCCGATTATTTAGCCGAATGACAGCTGCGTCGAATTTCATTTCAGCAGATAATCTGGCCCGAGTCAGCTGGTCAATGGTTCCTGTCTGGAAAAATTCACTGCCAATCTTATCGAGCATGGGGATAAATTTATGCTCTGCTGTTTTTCTGGCATTGTGGATTTGCGGTTTTTGTTGAAAAGTTGTTTCTATGGTGACAAATGCAGGGAGATAGATAAAAAACAACACAAAAACGATTATTGCCGTGTTCATGGCTATCCGGCCAGGGGCAATCGACGGAGGAACCGGGGCTTCGGTAAGCGGGCCGAATATCCGGCGGAATTCCGCGGCCGGGATTGCAAAGCACGAGAGCATGGCGCTGACGTTGAAAAATATGGCCAAATTCACAATGCACTTAAATACTATGATCAGCAGCCTGCTCTTCTCCCCGACCCGATGGATAAGGAAGGTCTCTGTTGCCTCATACGTGGCCACCCAGTAAGCGGTTTCTTGTGCCAGTGCGCTGCCGGTCATCTCTGCGACTTTTTCCGTCCGGACCTGCACGGCTTCTTCAATGGAGCCATGCCCGGGATAGTCTGCATAAAAGCTGATCAGGCCTGTATAAATGATTACCATAATAATCGGCGCGAAGTATTTTGCACTTCGCAATGCCATGCCTGTAATCAGAAAATCTTTCATTTCCCTGCGAATCAGTTTTCGGCTGAAGGAAAATAGGGTCCAGAAAACCGGAATGGCCATGGAGAGTGCTATCCATTCCTGCCATGTATAGATATGGAAATGGATCAGCATAAAAAATGATGATACCAATGCCCAGAAAATCCATAAAACAGACTTGAGAAGGCGACGTGAGAGTATAAAATAGATAATCCCCTGGCTGGAGAAGAATGTGAGTTGTTGTATCTTCCGCAGAGTTACTGCGTAAATGCCGCTCAGGGCGATTGGTGTGCTGTATATTGCCACCCCAAGAACAGTCCAGCAAAAGTTGTTGCTGTTTCCAACCAACTGGGAAAGAATCCAAATCAGTACCCCCCATACAATGGCTTTGATCATATAGGCAGAAAAACTTGCCTGCGGCTTTGGCTGGGGGGTATCGGTATTTGGCCGGTCGGTTCCGACAGATTTGTTCCGGTCCTGCGTATCTGCTTTGTCTTTTATTTTATGCATTGCTGTCGGCAGATCTGATTTCTCAGGCATTGGTTTTCACCTTTTTATATTTGGTTAGCTTTAATGCTTGTTAGAAAATATCACGGTGCTGGGAAACATTTTTTCAAATTTTTATTGCAAGCAAATTCAATTTACCGGAAAATGTCGCTGTCAAGTCATTGGCCGCAACAGAACTGTCAAAATGAATTTGAAAAAAGACTGCTCCATTGCGTTTTTATTAAAAGGGCAGTTTGGGCTATAAGAAGGGCCCGGGGCTTAATGATTTTCATAATTAAATGGCAAAGTCGGTGTGTGCCGCTGTGCCGTAAAGCGAAAAACCACAGGAACCAATTCAGATATGACCATTCAATTGCCTTCGCCAAATATTTTCGACAAGATTTTGGGCATTGTCGGGAAAAAACGTGGAATCATCATATCGGCAAAGCCATATAAACAATATGGGCCGTATGTTTACTTTAAAGGAAAAAGAAAAAGTTTTCTGAAAACGCTTTTGGGGCGTAAAAGACAGGCCGGGAAAGCTGCAATTCCCGCAGTGAAAAATGTCACCCCTGGTGACAACTATGTTTTATACGTGGAATTTGAAAACGGCGAATCCGGGCGGCTTGATATGAAGCCCGCCCTTGGTTTCGGGGTTTTCAGAAAATTGAAGAACCAGGAAACATTTAAACAGGTGCGGGTAAGCTTTGATACGATTCAATGGGATTGCGGCGTGGATCTTGATCCCGAATATGTCTACAAAAAAGCAGTTAGAAAAGAGACAGTGTAAGATTTCGCAGTAATTCAGGGGATTGTATTCATGAAAATCCAGTTTGATCCGCCTTATGCCGGCCATTGATGCGATCCGGAATCAAAAGGCCCGGATTTCAGAGTATAGAGGTATGTCGCGCATTTTCATGACCATATCTCTGTCGCGATAGAAGCCGTCCATTGTTTCGGGGCAATGGCATTCTTAAATCTCTTTGAGGGGTTTGTTGGCCGGGCTTTGCCGGATGGCCGCACGAAATTGTTCCAGCGCTTCGGACAGGGCTGTCAATGGCTCTGTTTTTCCCACCGGAATCCACTGCGTTCCCTTGTGCTCCATGGCCTCTATGACAAAAGCCACTGTGAAGTCGTTGATATCCCGTGCCGGCTGGTAGGCGGTTTCTTTTTCATCTCTGGACGGGGTGGCGGATACCAGGCCGCATCGGCAAAGCTCGGAGATGATTTCTTCAACCAGACGGATGGGGATATCCAGGCTCCGGGATATGGCCCGCAGGGTCATGGGGTTTTGTCCCCGGACAAATTGGGTGACCAAAAGATGGGCAACCTGCAGGCTCAAAAGCTTTCGAAAAGACGGGCTGATGTTTTTTCTGTCCGGGTCAAATTCATAGTCCTCCACATTCTGGTGGGCGCAGGACAGTTCGGCCCCGAACAAAACAATGAGCCAGCTGAGCTGCAGCCAGATCAGAAACAGGGGCAATGCGGCAAAGCTGCCGTAAATGGCGTTATACTGGGCCATCCCCACCTGAAAGACAATGTAGAACTTCTGCACGATGACAAAAAGGCTTCCGGCCACCACTCCGGCAATCAGGCCGGATGTGTAATTGATCCTGGCATTGGGCATAAAGATGTATAAAAAGGCAAACAGGATCCAGACCAGACAATAGGGAAGGACGCCCAGCAGGAGACTGATCAGTGGGGAGAAGACACCCAGCAAAGCGATTTGCTCCGTAATCCGGTGCACCTGGGTGGCCACCATGACCGTGACGCTGCTTGACATAATCAGCAAAACCGGGGCAATGAGCATAATGGAGAGATAATCGCTGAACCTTCGGCCAATGGAGCGGGCGGATTTAATGCGCCAGATGTCGTTTAGCGATTTTTCAATGTGACCCAGAACCCGTATAACCGCCCAGAGAAGAACCGCCACGCCCACGCCGGCAATCAGCCCGCCTTTGGTGTTTTCCAGCAACTGCTGCTCCAGCCGGCTCTGGAAGCCAAACCCCTTGGCAATGGCAAAGGCCATGGCCACCACCGGAACAATGGAAAGAAGGGCATAAAAGGTCAGCGCCGAAGCCCGGAGCGGGCATTTGTCTTCGATGAATTCTTTTGCGGCAATGATGACAATCAGCAGATTTTGAATCAGCAGGCGCCTGCCCCGGGACAGGTCCCTGAACCGGATTTTCCAGATATCTTCCCGGATAAACCTGTCGGCTGCAGCTACCCATTCCGGTTTTTTCATCAGCAACGTCTCCCGGGTTTGTATAAAAGTAAACGGGCGGAAAAATGATTATTTGCAGATCAGTATATCGGCAATACGGCATTTGTCAATTTACGGCACCATCTAAAAACTTACTTTTTACAAACCCGTTCCCCGGGGACGCGGCGGGAGACTGCGGTCCGGGGATTTTTATACCCGCAGGATGCCGTTGACCTTCTGGGCCACTTCATTTAGGTCGTGTTCGTCGGGCCGGCCCCGGATATCGCCCAGCCGGCCGGCTTCCGAGAATTTCTGCATTTTTTCGGGCACGTATTCGCCTGGCACGTACCATTCACCCAGGATGGTAAAGCCCAGGTGGTCAAAAAGCTGGCCCATGAATTTCACCGCTGGTATGGCCTCGTTGATGCCGGTGTGCACGCCGCCGTAGGTGCAGTAGATCACGGCATTTTTCCCGGCGCGTTTGGGCGATGCCGGCTTGATGTCCCCGTTTTCGGCATGCTTGCGCCGCAGCCGGCCAAACAGGTCCTGCATGGATTTGCCGGGCAGCCATTCATAGACCCCGGAGCCGGCAAAAACCATGTCATAATCCAGCAGGTTGATATCATCGCCGGTGTTTTTGCCCACTTTTACCGAGTCCACCTGGTGGCCGGCATTGTTTAAGGCCTGATCAATGGTTTCTGCAACCTTGCGCGTGTTTCCGGTGGATGTGTAGTAGAGATGCAGTATCTTCATAATCCTTGCCACTCCTTTTGCCTGTTGTATGGATCATACATAATGAAAATAAACCTGCTGATGGCCATAAAATAATTAAAAATTGAGAAATGTCAAAATATCCGGCAGGTTGCCGGTTGGCCCAAAACTGCGGCCGTTGTTTTGTCAAACCATTGCCGGCGGTTTATCTTCCAATCGCCCCCTTATGATCAAAATCAAAAACTGATGGCGCCGTAAAAAGTTCAATATCTGCGTTACGCGCAATTTCTCAGAATTTCACGTACGGCCAAGTACGCTGCATTCTTCGAAATTGCGCAAGCCT